>CAZTQL010000044.1:0-19005 GCA_964615665.1 uncultured Woeseiaceae bacterium
CGTCGCCGTGGTTGATCTCCAGCATGATGCCATATCCGTAGCGGTCTCCCGACCAGGTTACAACGCCATCCGCAACTGCAACAATCTCTGCGCCATGTTTACCCGCGAAGTCCACGCCACCGTGATTCGCCGGCTTGCCCGTGAATGGGTCCGTGCGCTTACCGAAGTAGGACGAGATCCATCCCGAACCGACGGGCCGCCCTTGCGGATAAACCCGTTCCTGCAGGTTCTGATTCATCAGCACACGCTCGAGGACATTAAGCTGCGCCTCGCGGTCATCCAGCTGACTGCCAAGCGTCTGCATGGCATCAACGACCTCAGGCACGGCTACATTAGAGCCGGACGCAACCGGATCCTCAGGACCACCGAGCGCCGGATCGGAGTCAAAATCGAATTCGCCATCCTCTATGTCCGCCATCGCGGTGAGGCGACGACCCAGCGCGTCGAGCCTGATCATGCGCGCGTTCATTTGTGCGATTCGAATCGCCATCGCATCGAGAGTGTCCTCGTTCTCCTGGCGAATAGAGACGATCTCGCCGCGCTGCTCCTGCAACGTATCGACCAGGCCAGCCAGCTCTCGCTCGCTCACGCCTGACCCTGTCTTACTGGAATACAAGTAGCCGCCGGCAAAACCCGCAACGACAATAACGCTGACGACAGTGGCAAGAGCCACACCGGCCCCCGGGCCGGACAGGCTGAATTGCCGGGGTTTATCAAACCCCTTGCCGAAAAATACAACGTTCATTCAGTACGCCTCGAATACGCTCTAGCGGATGTCAGATCGTTCGTGCAAGCGGAGGATATACAAGCCGTCAGCCCGTGAGCCTTTATATGGGTTAGTATCCACTTGCTGTTCTTGCTCATTTCGGTGGCCCCGCTGCCCTAGGATTGCATCCCTTAGACCGGTGGTTTTGCGCCCCCGTCTTTCGGCGGGTTTGCCCTTGTCGTGAGCGACAATATGCATAATGCCGGTTTTTTTTACAAGGGTACCGGTAGCAACGTTGCCTCCGGTATTCTCCCAACGGGAAAAAGCGCTTACTGCGTCACACTAAAAGATGCCCGCGAAACAACTTGGAAATTTATTAAATCCTATTGCTGGCGGGGACTTAGGCAAAATAATCCGGCGCGCCCGTGATATGGGCGAGCTCACCGAGGTACTGACTCGGGCCTTGCCCGCCGATCACGCCGGAGCCGTCGTGGCCGCCAATGTGCGGGAGACCGGCGAACTCATCGTCATTGCCGCGTCATCCGCCTGGGCGAGCCGCCTCCGCTACGAGACAGAAACGCTGCTCGAAGCCGCCAAATCGGCAGGCGTCACCGCCCAGACCTGCCGCATCCGCGTCAGCCAGTCCTAACCCACTCCTACTTCAAGCGAATTGATCGTAAAGATAAGGTGTGGTGTTACGCGTAAGACGGGGTGGCGTACGAGATGGGCGCCTTGTCGGTGTCTTCGAACGTGACTTCCTCATAACTCGACTCATCGTCGAGCATGGCACGTATCAGTCTGTTGTTGAGATCGTGCCCGGACTTGTAGGCCCTTAATTCACCAATCAGTCCGCGTCCGAGCAGGTAGACATCACCGATCGCATCGAGGACTTTGTGGATGACGAACTCGTTCGCATACCGCAGGCCGTCTTCATTCAGGATCCGATAGTCGTCCAGCACGATCGCGTTATCCATACTGCCGCCCAGCGTCAGATTACGTTCGCGTAGCGCTTCTACATCTCGAAGGAAACAGAAAGTACGCGCGCGGCTCACTTCTTTGAGAAACGACGTCGATGAAAAATCGATGCTCGCCTTCTGCGACAGCTTGTTGAAAACGGGGTGGTTGAACTGCACTTCAAAATTTACTTTGAAACCATCAAACGGACGCAGCTCGGCCCACTTGTCACCGTCTTCGACACGGATTGTCTTCTTGATACGGATGAACTTCTTCGCCGCGTTCTGCTCTTCAAGACCGGCAGACTGCAGCAGGAATACAAAGGGTCCGGCGCTGCCGTCCATAATCGGAACTTCAGGCGCCGACAAATCAACATACACATTGTCGATACCCAGTCCTGCCAGCGCCGACATCAGGTGCTCGACGGTCGCAACCCGAACACCGTCTTTCATCAACGTCGTGCCGAGCATCGTCTCCCCGACCAGTCTCGGATCCGCCGGCACATCAACCGGGTGATCAAGATCCACGCGCCGAAACGTGATGCCGGAGTTCACCGCAGCCGGCCGCAAAGTCATAAAGACCTTTTGCCCGGAATGCAGACCGACGCCAGTTGCGCGTATCGTCGTTTTGAGGGTGCGTTGTCGTAACATTGCACGCAAGATTAACACACGATGGAAAAAGTCATCAAGAATTCAGCATGTTAGGACCAAGCCGTCAGGTAGTTAGAGAAGATGCAGCAGCGGCCGGCAGGAAGGTTGCCGGCCCGGGCAATCCCGGGCCGGCGATGCGGAGTGAAGATCCCGACGGCGTGTGAGTAGGCGCCGTCAGTTGCTATCCCGTCTCAGTCAGCCTGACGCCTCAGAAACGCGGGAATGTCCAGCAGCTCTTCCTGCAGCCCGGCACCGTCCAGGCCATCACCAACCGCGCGTTGGCGCTGTACGGTCGGCTTGTCCAGCGTGTGGTAGTTGGGCTCGGACTGCGCTGCCGTGGGTCGCACGATGCGTATCGGCTGCTCGGCCTGCGCCGACTGCTTGCCCAGACCCGTCGCTACCACGGTGACGCGGATTTTGTCCGTCATCTCCGGATCAATAACGGTACCCACGACGACGGTTGCGTCGTCGGAGGCAAACTCCTTGACGGTAGCGCCAACTTCCTGGAACTCGCCGATCGACAAATCCGTACCGGCAGTCACATTAACCAGGATACCGTTGGCGCCAGCGAGATTGATGTCTTCCAGCAGCGGGCTGGATACTGCGGCTTCGGCAGCTTCGCGGGCACGATCCTCGCCCGAGGATACGCCGGTTCCCATCATCGCCATGCCCATTTCTGCCATAACCGTTCGCACATCGGCAAAGTCGACATTGATAAGGCCGGGTCGCGTGATCAGCTCAGCGATGCCCTGCACGGCGCCTTGCAGCACCTGGTTAGCCGCGCGGAACGCGTCCAGCAATGTGGTTTCACCGCCAAGAACGGTCAACAGCTTTTCGTTCGGGATCGTTATCAACGAATCGACATATTTGCCGAGTTCACCGATACCGTGCTCTGCGATATGCATACGCTTGCCGCCTTCCATGATGAACGGCTTGGTGACCACTGCGACCGTCAGAATGCCGAGTTCCCGGGCAACCTGCGCAACGATCGGCGCCGCGCCGGTGCCGGTGCCACCGCCCATACCGGCCGTGATGAACAGCATGTCGGCGCCACCGATCACTTCCTGTATGCGGTCACGATCTTCCATCGCAGCCTGACGACCGATGTCCGGGTCGGCTCCCGCGCCGAGACCTTTTGTGATGTTGCAGCCAATCTGCAACGACGTTCGCGAGCGCGAGCCTTTCAGCGCCTGCGAATCCGTGTTGGCACAGATGAAATCGACACCTTCGATGCCGGCGTCCACCATGTGTCCAACGGCATTGCCTCCACCGCCACCGACACCGATGACCTTGATGACAGCGCTCGAGCTATGCGCATCCATTAATTCAAACATTGAGTCTTCCTCCGCTAATTTACTTTCCCTGTGGGGCACTCACTGAAACCCCGCTTATTAAAAATGACCTTGAAACCACGCTTTCATACGATCCCAGACTGCTCCCATGCTGCCGCCGATCGGCGTGCTACGGCGGTCCCGCCGGGAGAGGTCTTCGTAGCCGTACAACAGCAACCCGACGCCCGTGGCGTGAATCGGGTTACATACAACATCCATGAGTCCTTCAACGTACTGCGGTGCACCGAGCCGAACCGGCATGTGGAACACCTCCTCCGCCAGTTCGACGGCACCCTCCATCTTTGCGCTGCCACCGGTGATCACGACGCCGGCAGCGATGAGTTCTTCGAAGCCGGAGCGGCGCAGTTCGTCACGCACGAGTCCAAACAGTTCTTCGTAGCGCGGCTCGACAATTTCGGCGAGCGTCTGCCGCGCCAAACGACGCGGAGGACGATCACCAACGCTCGGCACCTCGATCGTTTCATCGGGATTGGCGAGTTGTGATAGCGCGCACGCGTACTTGATCTTGATCTCTTCGGCGTACTGCGTCGGCGTGCGCATCGAGACGGCAATATCATTGGTGACCTGGTCCCCGGCGATGGGGATCACCGAGGTGTGCCGTATGGCGCCCCCAAGGAACACGGCAATGTCGGTCGTACCGCCGCCGATGTCGACGATGCAGGAGCCGAGCTCCTTTTCATCATCAGTGAGCACCGCGTAGCTCGACGCCAGCTGCTCGAGCACGATGTCATCGACTTCGAGACCGCAGCGCTGCACACACTTGACGACATTTTGTGCAGCACTTTCTGCGCCGGTGACCATGTGCACCTTGGCTTCAAGACGCACGCCAGACATGCCGATTGGCTCGCGAATACCTTCCTGGTTATCGATGACGAATTCCTGCGGCAAGATATGCAGAATTTTCTGGTCCGCCGGAATTGCGACGGCGCGCGCGGCATCGATAACCCGGTCAACGTCGCCGGCGCTCACTTCCTTGTCGCGAATGGCGACGATGCCGTGCGAATTAAGGCTGCGTACGTGGCTGCCGGCAATACCGGTGTACACCGAGTGGATGTCGCAGCCAGCCATTAACTCGGCTTCCTCGACGGCACGCTGAATCGAATGCACCGTTGACTCGATGTTGACGACAACGCCCTTCTTCAAACCGCGGGACGGATGCGAGCCGATTCCGACGACTACAATATTGCCGTCTTCATTAACTTCGCCGACGATAGCGACGACTTTGGACGTCCCGACGTCGAGTCCAACAATCAAGTTTTTGTCAGGGCGTTTCGACATTCACTCCAACCCTCTGGCAGCCAGCATTTCCTGCTCCGTGCTCGATGGTTTGGCAACGGGAGTACTGGACCCGCCCTGCCAACCGATTGTGAAACCATTGCCGTAGCGCATGTCGACATAGTCGATCTCCTGCGCACGGCTCGTAATAATGTCGGCGACGAGTGCCACAAACAGGTCGGTGCGTTCCTGCACATTGCGACGACCAAGGCGCACGTCGATGCCGTTATTCAGCGTCATCTCCCAGGACCCGCGTGCGTCCAGACGTACGCGTCGCAGATCGAGGCCCGCGGGAATCAACTGGTCGCGAACTTCGAGGTAGCGCGCGGCGACTTCGCCTGAGCGTTCGTCGGGACCACTCAGGCGTGGCAACTCTGCGGGCACGTGCCGCGCGTCGGACATGAAAAGTTCGCCGCGCGTATTCAGCAGGCCACGCTCGCCCCAAATCGCCGCCGGAACCTGCTCGGTCACCGTGATCGCAATGCGGCTTGGCCACCGCCGCGCAACTCGTGCCTGATCGATCCAGGGCAACGCGACGATGCGTGACCGAATGCGACCGAGGTCAGCACCCACAAAGCCGATGTCGATATCGTCGCTGATTGCTTCCTCGATCTGCAGTGCAGTGACGCGCTGGAATGGCCCGTTGATCTCGATAGAAGTGATGGGACGGTCCAGCATCGCGAGACTCATCTGATAAGTCGCGAAAACAACACCAACTGCGATCAGAGGAGCAAGCAATCGACCAATACGAATCGTCGGCATCTTGATCGGCACCGCCTTCTTCGGCTTGCGACGTTTGGCCTGTTTATGTGCCATGAACTGCCACCTCAACGTTATCGGTCATGTCACCGGCCTGAAAACTCGTCTCGAGAATTCGCCAGCAGAGCTCTTCGAAGTCGATGCCGTCTTCGCGCGCGGCCATCGGCACCAGGCTGTGACTGGTCATGCCCGGCACCGTATTAACTTCCAGCACGAGAGGCTGTCCGTCCGCGCCCGTCATGAAATCGACCCGACCCCAGCCCGAGCACCCGAGTTCGTTGAACGCGGCGACTGCCAGATCGGCGTAAACCTGCTCTTCATCCACGCTCGCCGTGCCGGGACAGATGTACTCCGTACGCTCGGATGCGTACTTCGCGCGATAGTCATAAAAGACCCGCGGCGTCTCGATCCGAATACTCGGCAACGCCCTGCCCTGAAGAACCGCGACCGTAAATTCGCCGCCGTTGACACAAGTCTCCAGCAGCGCCGTCTCTCCGTATTGCAGGGCCTGATCGACTGCGTCATTTATTTCGGCAGGCTCGAAGAGTTTTGTCATGCCAACACTCGAGCCCTGCCCCGACGGCTTGATAATCAGTGGGAAACCGAGCTGTTGAGCGGCAACCGAGGCCTCCGCGCGCGAACGAACGGGCGCATAGTCAGGCGTCGGAATACCGGCCGCACGAAACAGGTGCTTACTGCGAATCTTGTCCATCGCGATGGCCGATGCCATCACGCCGCTGCCCGTGTATGGAATATCGAGCCAATGCAGCGCGCCCTGCAGCGCACCGTCCTCGCCTCCCGGCCCATGCAGGGCATTCCACACACGATCGAAGCCGGCGCCGGCAAACTGCGTCATGCTGTTCTCGGCCAGATCCCATGCATGCGCATCAACGCCGACTGCAACCAGGGCCTCGAGCACAGCGGATCCGGTATCCAGCGACACCTCGCGCTCGCTCGAATCTCCTCCAAGCATCACGGCGACGCGTCCGAACTCGGCCGCACTGGCGACGACCCGACGTGATTCCAGTGTTGCCGACACGCCCGTCATGCGCTTTCCTCACCGACAATGCGGACTTCGTGCACGAGGCTCACGCCGTGCTCGTCCAGCACCGTCTGTTGTACATGTTCGATCAACGCTTCGATGTCGCGTGCGGTCGCTGCATCCCGATTGATAATGAAGTTGGCGTGCTTCGTCGACACTTCAGCACCACCGATGCGATAGCCCTTCAATCCGGCCGTCTCGATCAGGCGTGCTGAGAAATCACCGGGCGGATTGCGAAACACGGAGCCGCAGCTTGGTAAACCCAGCGGCTGCGTTTCCTTACGACGCTCCAGCATCGACTTCATCGCTGCCATGCTCGGCTCGACGTCCGGATCAAACTCCAGGGTCGCTTCAAGAAACCACTCGTGCTGCGGACCGTTCACGCTGCGGTAACCAACGACGTAATCAGCCGGCGTGCGCTCGTGCACATTGCCACCGCGGTCGATGGTGCGAACAGCAATCACTCGCTCCCAGGTTTCGCCGCCGTGCGCGCCGGCGTTCATCGCCAGTGCGCCGCCAACGGTACCGGGGATACCGGCGAAAAACTCGGACGGCCCCAGCTGCCAGCGTATGCATTGCCGCGCCAGCTGTGTGCATGGCACGCCCGCGCCGGCACGAACGCATAGCTCGTCAAGACGCTCGAGGTGCCGCAGCATCTTCGTGGCTGCGACGACGACGCCGGGCAGGCCGCCGTCACGGACCAGCAGGTTGGTGCCAACGCCAAGCCAGAATACCGGCGTATCGTCGTCGAGTTCGGCAAGAAACGCCGCCAGATCATCGATACTCGCAGGTACGAAAAATGTCTCGGCCGGACCGCCTATGCGCCACGACGTATGACGGCTCATCGGCTCGTCGTAACGCAGCTCGCCCTGCACTTGAAGTTCTCTCGCAGCAGCCATCATGATTGCACCCGCAATGTCGGGCCCTCACTCAGCAGCTCCGGTAAATTGCCGGCGTAGGCGCCAATGTCGCCGGCACCCATGGTCAGCAACAGATCGCCGTCTTTCAGCAAGTCAGTCAGTACGGCCGGCAGCTCATCCAGTGATTCGACGAAAACCGGTTCAACGGCACCGCGTGTGCGGATTGCGCGCGCCATGGCACGGCCATCGGCTGCGGTAATCGGCTCTTCGCCGGCGGCATAAACCTCGAGCAGGACCAGAACATCCGCCGTCGACAGCACGGTAGCGAAGTCATCCAGCAAATCGCGAGTCCGCGTATAGCGGTGCGGCTGGAAGACGAGTACAACGCGGCGCTCGGGCCAGCCCGACTTCGCTGCAGCCAGTGTCGCGGCGATCTCGGTGGGATGATGCCCATAGTCATCGACCAGCGTGATGGTGCCCGCTTTGGTTTTGATTTCGCCGAGGTTCTGGAAGCGTCGATCGATGCCTTCGAAGCCGTCGAGCGCACGCGTTAGAGCGTCGTCACCGATTTGCAACTCGTCAGCAACAGCAATAGCCGCCAGCGCATTACGTACGTTGTGCAATCCCGGCAACTGCAAGCTTACGTGCAGGACTGGGGACATAGCGCTAGCTGTGTCCCCGTGCGAATGTTCCACGTCGGAAGAACGATTCTCCTGCGAAGGCTCCACCTCGGAAGAACGTTTCTGCCGAATGACGTCAAACTCCGAGCGTGCTTCATCGAAGCTAATGTTCACCGCCTGCACGTCCGCGCCGTCGTCAACTCCGTAGGTCGTCACGGATCGTCCTATGTCTGCAAGGATGTCGTTAACACCCGGGTCATCACCGCAGACGACCGCCAGTCCATAGAACGGCAGGTTATGCAGGAACTCGATAAAACCGCTTTTCAGTTTCTCGATGTCGCCGTCGTAAGTCGACATGTGGTCGGCGTCTATGTTGGTGACGACGGCCAGCATCGGTTTTAGATGGACAAAGGACGCGTCGCTCTCATCGGCTTCGGCCACGAGGTATTCGCCCTGCCCTAACCGAGCGTTGGCATCGGCGCTCTTCAGGCGCCCGCCGATAACAAACGTCGGATCCAGTCCGCCTTCGGCCAGCACGCTGGCGATCAGACTGGTGGTCGTCGTCTTGCCGTGCGTGCCGGCGACCGCGATCGAATAGCGAAAGCGCATCAGCTCCGCCAGCATCTCTGCGCGGCTCACTACCGGCATCAGTTGCTCGCGGGCAGCCGCGACTTCCGGATTGGTTTCATCGACCGCGCTGGAGACCACCACGGCATCAGCGTCGCGGATGTTGTCGGCAGCGTGGCCGATGAATACGGTGGCGCCCTGGCTTTCAAGGCGTCGAGTCTGTTTGTTGCGTTTGAGGTCGGATCCCTGCACGGCATAGCTAAGGCTTAGCATGACTTCGGCAATGCCTGACATGCCGGAACCACCAATGCCAACGAAGTGCACGCAGTGAATACGACGCATACGTTTAATCATGCCGCTGCCTCCGCTTGCTGCAGACAAACGGATGTAATGCGGCCGAGCGACTCGGGAGTGGCCAGTGCATGCGCTTTGGCAGCCAAGGTGGCGAGCTCGTCTCGAGAACGCAGCCACTCACGCAACACGCCAGCGAGATTTTCGGCGGTGAGCTCGGCTTCCTGGATGATCGCGGCGGCGCCGGCGGCAGCCATCGGCCGGGCATTCGCTGTCTGGTGGTCATCGACCGCTGCCGGATACGGGACGAACAGTGCCGGCAGCCCGGCAGCACACAGCTCGGCAACGGTGAGCGCTCCGGCACGACAGACAACGAGGTCGGCCCACGAATAAGCTGCGGCCATATCCTCGATAAACGGCAGGAGTTCGACGTCGATACCGCTGCCAGCATAGGCCTGCCGCGCGATATCGAGTGTCTTCTCGCCGCACTGGTGCCGAACCACGGGACGATCTGCGGCGTCGAGCAATGCGAGCGCCGCAGGCACGGTGCGGTTCAGCGCCAGGGCCCCCTGACTACCACCCAGCACCAGCAGCCGTAACGAGCCGCTGCGGTCGGCGTAACGCCGGGCCGGCGCCTCGATCGCCGCGATATCTTCGCGGACCGGGTTGCCAACGGTTTCAGCACCGACATCAGAATTAAAACTGCCCGGGAAGGCTTGCAGCACAACCCGGGCAAGACGCGCCAGAAGACGATTGGTCAGGCCCGCAGCAGCGTTCTGCTCGTGAATCACGAGCGGCCGACGGGTCAGCCAGGCGGCAACGCCACCCGGACCACTGACAAAGCCACCCATGCCGAGCACGGCTGCAGGGCGGCGGCGGAGGATAACGCCGAGCGACTGCAACAGCGCCCAGCCAATTTGAAACGGTGCAATGAGCGTGGCCAGCAGGCCTTTGCGGCGCAGGCCCCGCACGCTGATCCATTCGATATCGATGCCAGCCGCCGGTACCACTCGAGCTTCGAGCCCGCGGTGCGTACCCAACCAGACGACATTGCGGGCGTTCGCTTGCAATGCACGCGCCACAGCGAGTGCCGGATAGACGTGGCCGCCCGTGCCGCCAGCCATAACCAGTATGGGTCTCGAACTCATCGGCGACGACTCCGCTTGCGGTTGACGGGCTTCGCGTCAACGATCAGTTCGTGATGAATGCGCAGCAGCAGTCCGATGCAAATCATCGTGATGATCAGGCTGCTGCGACCGTAACTGATTAACGGCAGCGTCAAACCCTTGGTCGGCAGCAGCCCCATGTTGACGCCAACATTGATAAACGCCTGCAGTCCGAGCCAGGTGCCGATGCCGATCGCGATGTACGCTTCAAAAAAGCGCTCCGCGCTGGCGGCCCGTATGCCAAGTTTGAAAACGCGCCAGAGCAGCGCGAAAAATAGGCCGATTAACACCAGCGAACCGAGCAGTCCGAATTCCTCGGCGAACACAGCAAACACAAAGTCGGTATGTGCTTCGGGCAGGTAAAAGAGTTTCTGCACACTTTCGCCAAGACCAACGCCAAACCACTCGCCGCGGCCTATCGCGATCAGCGACTGCGTCAACTGGAAGCCCGAGTCGAACGGATCCGACCACGGGTCGAGAAAGCCGGTCAATCGCTTCATTCGATACGGTGAAAATACGGCAAGCGCCACCATGCCAACGACGGCAAGCATGAGAAACAGCATGAAATCGCGAATCCGCGCGCCTGCGACAAACATCATCACCAGTGCCGTGGCAACGAGGACGACAGCCGCGCCGAAATCGGGCTGTTTCAGCAACAGCGCACACGCCAGAACCAATAGCAGCATCGGCCAGAAGAAGCCCATGAACCGCTCACGCAGCGGTTTATTGCGACGCACGAGATAACCGCCGAGATACAGGAGGAAGCAGAGCCGCGCGGGCTCGGATACCTGCAGGTTCATGAACCCGAAGCGCACCCATCGCGTGCTGCCGTTGACCTCGTGCCCGACACCCGGAATCAACACGACAACTAATAGTGCGATACCAACGAAGAGCATCAGCAGCCCGAGGCTTTGCCAGACCTGCATCGGTATGAACAGGCAGATGCCGGCCGCGGTCAGGCCGATGGCGGCGGCCAGCAGCTGGCGCTGCAGGTAAAAGAACGGGTTACCAACCGCATTGTCCGAGATCGAGATGGACGCCGAGGCAAGAATGACGAAGCCGCCAAACAGGAGTGCGGTCACAATGGTTAGCAGAACCGGATCGAGCTTGAGCTCGGTTTTCAGGCGGGCTGGAAACGGCATGGTTACGCTGCGGGTTGTCATGGCTGCAACGCCCCCACGGCTTCAGCAAACACGTCACCGCGCTCGCCGTAGTTCTTGAACTGATCGAAGCTGGCACAGGCCGGTGCCAGCAACACGCTGTCGCCAGTTTCCGCATACGACGCAGCCGCCCCGACTGCTGCGCGCAGATCCGCAGCAAAATGAACGGGCATGACCGTATCGAGCGCCAGCGCGACCCTCTCGGCATCCGCGCCAATCAGCACGGCAGCCCGCAGCTTGCCGTCGATCGCTGCACCTAGATCTTGAAAGTCGGCACCTTTGCCGTCGCCGCCGGCAATCAGCACCAGGCTGCCATCGATCGAATTGATCGACGCAACCGCTGCGGCAACGTTGGTTGCTTTCGAATCGTTGATGTAATCGACACCGGCTACGCGGGCCACAAGCTGCATGCGGTGTGGTAATCCGGGGAACTCCGCCAGTACCTGTAGCATCGCCGGCGTGCTCAGGCCAAGCAGTTCACCGGCCGCCAGTGCGGCCAGGGCGTTGAGCTGGTTGTGCACTCCGACCATCGCCAGATCGTTGGCGTGAAGCAGGAGTTTCCTGCCGCGTGCGAGATACGTCGCACCATTTTCGGTACGCAGCCCGTACTGGCCCGATTCCGGCGTATCGCTACCAAAGCTGATAACACGATCGAGTGACACGGTAAGCCGGCGGGCTTCTGCGTCGGCGCGGTTGATGACCGCGGCTTCGGCTTCGCCGAATATCCGGTACTTCGAGCGCCGGTATTCCGCGGCACTGCTGTGCCAGTCGAGATGGTCAGGTGAAACATTGAGAAGCACCGCAACTGTGGCCGGCAAACACTGCGTGCGTTGCAGTTGAAAGCTCGACAACTCCAGCACATAGATGTCGGGCACCGGCTGCTCGAGAAGATCGAGTGCGGGCTTGCCGAGATTGCCGCCGGCCAGCGCATTACGCCCGTCAGCCCGACACATGTGGTAGAGCAAGGTCGTTACCGTACTCTTGCCGTTCGAGCCGGTGACGGCCGCGAACGGCGCACGAGCTTCGCGGGCGAACAGTTCGATGTCGGATACGATCTCGATGTTCCGTTGGCGGGCATTGGCCAGTAACGGGTGACTGTCCGCGACTCCCGGAGAAGCAATAATGCGTTCCACACCGGCAGGCAGCTGTGCGTCTCCGAGCAGCAACTCTGCGTCCGGCCACAGCGCGTCGAGCTCTTCGATGCCAGGCGGTTGTTTGCGGGTATCGAAAAATAGCGCGTCACCCGAACAGCGCCGCAAATAGCGCGCAATCGACAGACCGGTCGCACCGAGTCCGACGACGAGGTCCCTGCTTGCCATTGCCCGAGCCGCAGTCATCGGATCTTCAGGCTCGCCAGGCCAATCAACACGAGAATGACCGTGATGATCCAGAATCGAACGATAACCTTCGGTTCGGCCCAGCCCTTGAGTTCGAAGTGATGATGCAATGGCGCCATGCGAAAGACGCGTTTGCCGGTCAGCTTGAAAGAGGCGACCTGGATGATTACCGACAACGTTTCAACGACGAAAACGCCGCCCATGATCGCCAGCACAATTTCCTGACGCACAACAACCGCTACGGCACCCAGTGCTGCACCCAGCGAGAGTGCTCCGATATCGCCCATGAACACCTGGGCCGGGTACGTGTTGAACCACAGAAATCCGAGACCGGCACCGGCCATCGCGGTGCAGAACACGAGAATTTCGCCCGTTCCGGCTACGTAAGGGATTCCGAGATACGCCGCAAAATTTACGTTGCCGGTAACGTAGGCAAAAATGCCGAGCGCGCCGCCAACAAGAACGGTCGGCATGATTGCCAGACCGTCGAGGCCATCAGTAAGATTGACTGCGTTACTGAAGCCGACAATAAAAAAGTACGTTACAACAACCTGAAACATGCCCAGGGGCAGGGCCAGATCCTTGAAATACGGAATCAGTAATGAGGTTTGCACCGCATCGGTCGCCGTAACGTACAGAGCAATGGCGGCGACCAAGGCCGCGCCAGACTGCCAGAAGAGCTTTTGCTTCGCCGAAATACCGGCGGGGTTTTGCAGGATGAGTTTCTTGTAGTCATCGACGAAGCCGATGACGCCAAAGGATAAGGTAACGAACAGGACGACCCAGACGTAGCGGTTTCCGAGGTCGGCCCACAGCAAGGTGCTGACCGAAATGGCGGTCAGAATCAGCGCGCCACCCATCGTCGGCGTGCCGGTCTTAATGAGATGCGTTTCAGGGCCATCCTCGCGCACCGGCTGCCCGATCTGCTTGACGGTCAGGCGCTTGATCATGCGCGGACCAATGATGAAGGACAGCAGCAGCGCGGTCAGCGCACCGAGAATCGCGCGCATCGTCAGGTAGTTGAATACGTTGAAGCCGGATTCGAATTGCGCCAGGTACTTGGTGAGATAGAGCAGCATCAGGCCTCCTTCCTCACGGCCGCACGCTCGTGTAACGCTTCGACGATGATTTCCATTCGCATCGAACGGGAACCCTTGACCAGCACGTTCACAGAATTCGACAGCGCTGCGCTCAGGTCATCGATCAAAGCATCCGCATCGCTGTACCAGCTCCCGTGCTCGCCGAAGCCTTCTACGGTGTTTCTCGACAGCTCACCGATAACAAACAGTCGATCGATGCCACAATCGCGAGCCGCCTCGCCGACCGCGTGGTGCATGCCCGCCGCATCATCGCCGAGCTCATTCATGTCGCCGAGTACCAACCAGTTATCGCCCGGAAGGCTCGCCAGAAACTCGGCCGCAGCCACAACCGATAGCGGATTAGCGTTATAGGTATCATCGAAAAGCGTGGCGCCATTGCATCCGCTAAGCGACTGCAGTCGACCGCCGACCGGAGTAACGCTTTCGAGCGCCGTCTTGATGTCTGCCGGCGCCACGCCACAGACATGCGCGACGGCCGCGGCAGCACAAGCGTTGCGCACGTTATGAGTTCCAACGAGCGGCAGCGCGATGGCCTGTTCGGCGTCTGGCAGCTGCAGCTTGAAGCTCGACCCGTCGACACCGGTCTCAATGTCTACGGCACGCACATCAGCGCCGGCGCCGAGACCGAAACTCACAACCTGTCCGTCCTCGACTTGCGACGCCCAGTAAGAGAAATAGTCATCATCCGCGTTCAATACGGCGATGCCGTCCCGGCCAAGGCCCGGCAGAATCTCGCCCTTCGCCCGCGAGACACCTTCGATCGAACCGAAACCTTCGAGGTGCGCAGCTGCTGCATTGGTAATGACGGCAACCTCGGGCTTGGCGAGCGAGGACAGGTAGGCGATTTCTCCAGCGTGATTGGCGCCCATTTCAAGCACCGCGAAACGGTGCTTTTTCTTGATGCGAACCAGCATCAGCGGCATGCCGATGTCATTGTTGAAATTGCCACGCGTCGCAAACGTTGGCCCGTGCTGCTGCAGGCAAGCTTTGATCAGCTCTTTGACCGTCGTCTTGCCATTGCTTCCGGTCACGCCGACGATTGTTGTCTCTAGCTGCCCCCGCCACGCTGCGGCCAGGCGGCCTAGCGCCAGGCGCGTATCGTCTACAGCAATCTGCGCCAGCGAAACGTCCGTCTTGCGCTTGACGACAGCGCCTGCAGCGCCGCTTGCGCCCGCCGTGTTGACGTAATCACGACCATCGAAATTGGGTCCTTCGAGCGCGAAGAACAGCTCGTCTTCGCGCAGCGACCGGGTATCGGTGCTGACGCCGGTGAACTTGCGATCATTGCCGTGCAGGACGCCATTCATGCTTTCGGCCGCGCGGGCGAGCGTGTTGATCATGTCTCGCCCCCCGCAACCGGAATACCGAGCGCCGTTTGTGCCACGAGCAAATCGGAGAACGGCAGACGCACGTCGCCAACTTGCTGGTACGTCTCATGACCTTTGCCAGCCAGCAGCACAACGTCACCCGCGGTCGCCTGGCCAATCGCCCAAGCGATTGCGGCGGCACGATCCTCGATCACGACGGCGCGCTCCGGCTGCCGTAAGCCGTCCACAATTTTCGAAATAATTTTTCGCGGCGACTCGTTACGCGGGTTATCGTTGGTGATCACGACGGTATCCGCTTGCTGCTCCGCCGCCCGGCCCATCAGTGGCCGCTTGCCAGTATCACGCTCACCGCCGCAACCAAAAACGCAGACCAGGTTGCCGTCGCAATGTGCGCGCAAGGCAGTCAGTGACGACTCGATGGCTCCCGGTGTATGTGCATAATCAACGTAAACGTTGACTCCACCAGCCGCCACGCGCTGCATGCGTCCCGGCGGCGCGCTCACCTGCGACAGCGCGCCGCTGGCAGCGTCAAAAGCGACACCTCGCTGTAGCAGCAGAGCCAGCACAAGCGCGGCGTTGGCGACATTGAATTCGCCCGGCAGAGGCAGCAACACGCGGCCGTTACCCCAGGAGCTATCGACGGTAAATTCTGAACCGTGCTCCGTAGCCTCAACAGAGCGCACGAAAACGTGCCGCCTGCTATCAGTCACACGATCGACTTGCGTGGAAACGACCACCATATCCTCGCCGCAGCGAGCGGCCAGCTCGGCGCCCCATTCCGAATCGATATTGATGATCCTGTGCTGTACGTCAGCATCAACAAACAAGCGTGCTTTGCACTCGAAGTACTGCTGCATGTCAACGTGATAGTCGAGATGATCGCGCGTCAAATTGGTAAACAGCGCGGCTTCAAAGCGCACGCCGTCAACACGGCACTGCGATAGCGCATGCGATGACACTTCGATAGCGGCGCTGGTGGCTTGCTGTTCAGCGAATTCGGCAAGTCGACCGTGCAGTTCGATAGCCGCGGGCGTAGTCATGCCCTCCGCGCCGGCAAGCTCGCCGACGCCGTAGCCGAGCGTACCGAGATAACCGCAAGACTCACCAAGCAACTCTTCACATTGCGCAATCAGCCAGGCGACCGTGGTCTTGCCATTGGTGCCGGTCACTCCAACGACCTTAAGGTGCTCGGACGGGCGCCCATAGAAACGGTTGGCAATCTCGCCGAGTTTTGCGGCCAGATCATTGACGGCTAACAAAGGCACTTTGACATTCGCCGGCATCTCGGCCGTTGACGCATCGAACGCGATAGCAATCGCGCCGGCCGCCAGCGCGTCATCGATGTAATCGAGCCCGTGGCTCGCCATGCCCTGAGTGGCCAGGAATAGAAATCCTGTCGCGACCTGTCGACTGTCACTGGCAATACCGGCAACAGGCAGTGCCGGCGCGTCAACGTAGCCCTGCAACAGGTCCGCAACGGTTGGTGTTGTGATGAGCTGTTCGGCGGGCATGCTCATCGACTCTCTTCCCGGGTCGCCATCGCCTGCATGACGCTGCCGGGATTGCGGGCCGGCATGGCATCGGGCGGCACGGCCAGCAAACGCAATGACTCTGTCATTACTTCGGCGAACACGGGCGCAGCAACGTCGCTGCCGTAATAAAGTTTTCCACGTGGCTCGTCAATGACGACGACGGTCGCCAGACGCGGATCGCTCGCCGGTGCGAGGCCCGCGAATATCGAGATGTACTTGTCTTCCGAATAGCCGCCTGACGCGAACTTCCACGCCGTGCCGGTTTTCCCGGCGATACGGTATCCGTCGACCGACGCTTTAGTGCCCGTGCCCCCGGGCCGCACGACTTCTTCCAGCATGTCACGAACGGCATCCGCGGTGTCTTCGGAGATGATCCGCTCGCCCTGGGTTGCCTGGTCGAGCGCGACCAGCGATATCGGGTGCGTGATACCGCCACCACCGATCGCCGCGTAGGCCTGCGCAAGTTGCAACGGCGTAACGGATACGCCGTAGCCGTAAGCCAGCGTTGCCTGACTGATCGGCTGCCAGTTGCTGAAGTGCGTCAGCATGCCGGCCGACTCGCCCGGGAAGCCGCTGCTGGTCAGCTCGCCAAATCCGAAATGCGCCATCGTGTCCCAGAGTTGGTCCGGCTGCAGGGTCATGGCGAGCTTCGTAACACCGACGTTGCTCGAGCGCGCCAGTATTGTGGTCAGGCTGACGCGGCCCAGGTTGCGGCTGTCGCTGATCGTTTTTGCACCGACCGTAACGAAGCCCGGTGCGGTATCGATAATGCTGCTCGGGCGGTACTGACCGCTTTCCAGCGCCGCGGCGACTACCAATGGCTTGATACTTGAGCCAGGTTCGAAAATATCGGTGATGGCCCGGTTGCGGTATCGTTCCGCGGCGAATTGCGAACGATCGTTCGGGTTGTAGGTTGGCTGGTTGACCATCGCCAGGACCTCCCCGGTGCTGACGTCGAGCACAACTATTGAGCCGGAGCGTGCTTCATGCGTCTTGACCGCAGCCTTCAGCGTGCGGTACGCGAGATACTGCACGCGCAGATCGATACTGGTGCGCAGATCCTTGCCATGATGCGGCGGGCGGATACTCGCGACATTTTCAATCGAACGGCCCAGCCTGTCTTTAAGAACACGCTTTGCGCCGGACTCGCCCGCCAGCCAGTGGTTGAATGCGAGCTCGACTCCTTCCTGTCCCTGATCGTCGATGTCCGTGAAACCGATAAGGTGCCCGGTGACCTCGGAGGCCGGATAGTAACGATGGTATTCGCGCTGCACGTTTATGCCGGGCAATTTCAGCGCCAGTACTTCGCGCGCCTGCTCGGGATTAAGGTGCCGCTTCAGGTACAGGAACTCTTTGTCCATGCTGCGCGTGATACGACGCATCAGCATCTGCGGGTCCACTTCCAGTACGCGCGCGAGTTTCGGAATGCTGTCGACGGCGCTGGCAAACTCTTTCGGGTTGGCCCAGATACTGTCGACCGGTGAACTGATCGCGAGCGGCTCTCCATTGCGATCGGTAATCGTGCCGCGATGCGCCGAGATACTCTCGGTACGCAGATGACGAGTATCAGCCTGCGCGTTCAGAAAATCCTTATCCAGCACCTGCAGGTGTACGGCGCGCGCCACGAGCGACAATGCCGCAAGGCTGAAGAATGCCGCGACCAGTGTCACCCGCACCACGAAACGACGTGCCGTTTTCTGTTTGGTTTCCGCGCCGCGTGTCATGGTCGCTCAATCACGTAGATGTCGGCAGTCGCCGGCCGGACGAGCGCCAGATCGTCAGTCGCTACTTTCTCTATCCGGGCATGCTGTGCCCAGGTGCTCTGCTCTATCTGCAGTTGACCCCATTCAATATTCAGCGCATCACGCTCTTGCGTCAGCGCCTCGAGCTCGACGAATAACTTGCGCGATTCGTGCTTTGTATAGACCAGCGCAATTGCGCTCAGCACGCAAACAACGGCGAACACGAAGGTCAGCAGAAAGGATTGTGGGCGCGATACCGCGTGCATCAGGTCCGCTCCGCGATTCGCAGTCGCGCGCTGCGGGCACGACGATTTGCCGCTATCTCATCGGCGGTCGCCATAATGACCTTGCCGACGGTCTGCAGCTTCGGCCGGAACTCCTCAGGTATCGATGGCAGGCCACGGTATTGCACGGCTTCCAGTGACGCCTCTCGCATGAAGCGTTTTACGATGCGATCTTCCAGCGAATGAAAACTGATGACGCAGAGACGCCCGCCGCTGCGCAGTACCGTGACCGACTGTTGCAAAACGGCTTCCAGTTGCTCCAATTCGCGATTGATAAAAA
>CAZTQL010000045.1:0-2458 GCA_964615665.1 uncultured Woeseiaceae bacterium
AGCAACGTGCAGGTCTGCACGGCGGCGATGGTGTACGGCTTAAAGATCATCGACGATCTGGTCGATGGCCTCAGCGACTTTCTCGACGAGAAGCAGCTGAAACTGGATGAACTGGTCGGTAAGGCGGTTCCGAGTGTGACGGACTGGCAGTATCTGAATCTCAACTACGTTGAGAAAGCGGTTATCAATCAGGACCTTTGTATCCAGTGCGGCCGTTGCTACAGCGCGTGCGAAGACACATCGCACCAGGCGATCACCGATACGGTTAACGGCAAACGTCGCTTCGAGATCATTGACGAAGAGTGCGTCGGCTGCAACCTCTGTGTCAGCGTTTGTCCCGTTGACAGCTGCATCACGATGCATCAATTGACCGAAGGCGTCGACCCGCGTACCGGACAACCGATATCACAGGAAAAGGCGAACTGGACGATGCACCCGAACAACCCGATGCGCAAAACGGATTAAGCGATGACTCTGACAAACGAAGATCTGATCAGCAAGGCCATTGCGGCGCGCGAACAGGCCTATTGCCGATACTCCGGCTATAGCGTCGGCGCCGCATTAGTGGACGACCTGGGTCAGCTGCATCAGGGCTGTAACGTCGAAAACGCCGCCTACCCGCTGGGTAATTGTGCAGAAGCCGCGGCGATCGCCGCCATGGTCCAGCTAGGTGGCAAACGCATTGCAAGGATCGCCGTCGCCGGCGGTCGTTCCGAGATTACTGCCTGCACGCCGTGCGGAGGTTGTCGCCAGCGCATCCACGAATTTGCGGATGAGGATACGGTCGTTATCGTGTTCGACGACAGCGGCGATTGGCGAGAATATTCGATCGCCGAGTTGTTGCCGGCGTCGTTCCATCTGGACTAGCGTTCCACTCCAACAATAAACCGACAGGGGAATAATCATGGCAAATTTTTTAGTTGCAGAAGTGAAAGTGAACGATCCGAGCTGGATTCCCGACTACGCAGCCAACGTACATGACATCGTGCATCGCCATGACGGCAAGTACCTGACTCGCAGCGGCAACATAAGAACGTTGGAGGGTGACGAGTCGACCTTGAGTCTCATCGCCATCATCGAATTTCCGACAGATGATGCGCTGCAAGCGTTCGTCGACGACCCGGAGTACGCACCCTATGCGGCCGCGAGGCAGGCCGGCACCGACAGCCACTTCGTTGCGATCGACGACACCGATGTCGCTGGTTCGATTCCTTACCTGACGGCTGGCGGCTAGACGAATTTAGCCCTGCAGGGAATCACGAAACGGCAGTGATGGCTGCGCGCCCATGCGGGTCGTGGCCGCCGCGCCAGCCGCGCAGGCGAATTCGAGCGCGGCATCGACATCCTGCCCTTCCACCATCGCCACGGCTAATGCGGCCGTGAATGTGTCGCCGGCGCCGGTGGTGTCGACCGCGACGACGGCGGGTGGCGTAGCCTCGGCAATAATCTCGCCATCGCGTTGCAATGTTGCAATCCCGGAACCGCGTGTGGTCGCGACGATGCCGTGACAGGCGCTCAGCGATGCGCCGTACCAGTTGGACTCTGTCTCGTTGACAACAACCAGATCGGCGCGCTGCAGGACCCTGACGTCGATCTCACACGCTGGCGCCAGGTTCACGCAGAAGAATCCGTTGAACGAGTCGGCGGCCTCGGCGACGAGCGCAGTCGGCACCTCCAGCTGGCAAATCAGCGCGTCTGCCGCGATGCCCATAACGTCATCCGACACGAGCATCCTGTTGGCGCCGGGCGCGACCACGATGTGATTCTCGCCGGATTGCGCCACGGCAATCAGCGCTGTGCCGGTTGCGACATCGTCGACGACTCGGCAGCGCGAAAGATCGACACCGCCCTCGCGTAGCAACGCGAGAGCTTCATCAGCCGCCCCGTCGTTGCCGACGCAAGCCACCAGGCTGACGTCTGCGCCGAGGCGTTTGGCCGCAAGCGCCTGGTTGCCACCCTTACCCCCGGGGAAGTGACTTAGCTCGGCACCGGTTACCGTTTCACCAGCTTCCGGAAGGCGAGCGACTTTCGCGACAATGTCGAGATTAACGGAGCCGAGGACCGCGATTGAGGGCATGCAGGACTACCTTTTGAACCGGGCCAGCCGGTTGGTTAACAATTCATAGAATCCATCAGCGTCGACCTCATGGGCCCAACTGACGTTGTGCGGCCTGTCCGTGACGTGCCAGAAGTCCACCGCTGTGTGGCCGATCGTCAGTTCGGAGTGCGTTTCGACCGACAGGTTGCACAGACGTGTTTCGAAAAGTTCCGGTTGCAGCAGCCAGGCGATGGTACACGGATCGTGCAATGGCGCACCTTCGGAGCCATATTTCTTGGTGTCGTAGCGGTGAAAGAAACTCAGCATGCCCGCCGTCGCCTCCGCAACCGGATTGTCGAGCGCATGAATACGCGCAACGCGCTCACGCGTAGACAACACCTGGTGCGTGACATCGAGACC
>CAZTQL010000045.1:2558-10787 GCA_964615665.1 uncultured Woeseiaceae bacterium
GAATACGCGCAACGCGCTCACGCGTAGACAACACCTGGTGCGTGACATCGAGACCCATCGTAGTGATCGGGCGACCACAGTTAAACACGAGCTCCGCTGCGTGCGGATCAACCAGAATATTGAATTCCGCCGACGGTGAACGATTACCGCCTTCGCGCATGGCGCCACCCATGATGACGAATTCCTTCACCGCTTGAGTGATGCGCGGCTCTTGCCGCATCGCCGTGCCGATGTTGGTTAACGGGCCCGTCGGCACCAGGGTGATCGATGCATCCTCAGCAGCCAGCAATGTGTCGATGATGAAGTCGACGGCATGCTGGTCCTGTAGCGGCGTCTCGGGCTTAAAGACATCCACGCCGTCGATGCCCGTGTTGCCGTGGATGTACTCAGCCGTTATCGGCTCTCTGATCATGGGTTTGTCGCAGCCGCCGAATACCGGCGTTTGCTGCTGCCCGGCGAGGTCACAAATCATGCGGGCGTTGCGCTGCGTCAGCGACAACGGCACGTTGCCGGCCACCGTCGTGATACCCAGGATATCCAGTTCATCCGGCGACGCCATCGCGAGGAACAACGCGACCGCATCATCCTGCCCGGGATCGCAGTCGATGATTATTTGACGTGCAGTCACGTGTCAGAACGTCAGCAGCAGCCCGGCCAATGCAGCACTCATCAGGTTGGACAGCGATGCAGCCACGACCGCCTTCATTCCGAGCGTGCCGATCAGGTCGCGCTTCTCCGGTACCAGTACACCGAGACCACCGAGCAGGATCGCAATCGATGACAGGTTCGCGAAGCCACACAGTGAAAACGTCACAACGGCGATCGTGCGCGGACTCATGCCCGCAAGATAATCATTGAGGTGCGAGAAAGCGACGAACTCGTTCAGAATCAGCTTCTCCCCAAACAATGCGCCGGCCGCTTCCGCCTCGGCCCATGGCACACTAAGCAGATACATCAATGGCTGGAAGATCTTGCCGAGGATAAATTGCAGCGTGATGCCGTCGATCCCGACGAGACTGAATAAGCCACCAACAATGCCGTTAAACATGGCAATCAGAGCAACGAATGCGATGAGCATGGCGCCAATATTGGCAGCCAACCGCAGGCCGTCCGTGGTGCCGGATGCGGCCGCCAGAATGACATTCTTGTGCTCGCTGGGCTCCATCACGAGCGTCTCGTGTTCGCCGGCCTTCACCTTATGCTCATCGGGCATGATGATCTTCGCCATCAGCAACCCGCCCGGTGCGGCCATAAAAGCGGCGGCCAACAGGTACTTGAGCTCCGCCCCCATCAACACGTACCCGGCAAGCACGGTTCCTGCAATCGAAGCGAGGCCCGAGACCATGACCGCGAACATCTGCGGTTCCGTCAGGTTTTTCAAATAAGGCCGGACGACCAGCGGCGCTTCCGTCTGGCCGACAAAGACGTTAGCCGCCGCGTTCATCGACTCCACGGCACCGGTGCCGATGACCTTGTGTAGAAAACCGCCGACGAGTCGGACGATCCACTCCATGATGCGCAGGTAATACATGACCGACATCAGCGCTGAGAAGAAGATAATGATCGGCAGTATGTTGATTGCGAAACTGAAGCCGATAACTTCTGTGTCGGCCAGTGGACCAAACACCATGTCGATGCCGGCTTTGGAATATCCAATGACATTCAGGACGGCACCGCTCAGCGCGTCAATGGTGGCACGACCCGCATCGAAATAAAGCACGAACGCGGCGATCACAACCTGCAGGCCGAATGCAGCTCCAACGACGCGTAGATTGATGGCTTTTCGGTTACTTGAGAACGCGACTGCGATAGCCAGAATCGCAACAATTCCGACGAGTCCAATCAGGTTGGCCGGCATAGGTCTCCCCCAAGGCAGTTTATTATTGTTCAGCCAACACAAGCATACCGCAAAGCGGCGCTTCAGCCGGTCAGAATCTCCAGTACTACGGGCCGCTCAGCGTGCATCGTGTCGTCCAGCGTTACCGCCGCTCGCAGATTGCGCTCTGCCGCTACAGCATCGGCTTCGCTGGCAGCATGAATGACGGCCAGCGGAGTCGCCTCATCCACTTTGGTGTCGATAGCGGCAATGTGCTCGAAACCAACGGCGAGATCGAGTTTCTCACCGACGATGCGCCGGCCGCCGCCGAGTTCGATAATCGCGTTACCAATGGCGCGCGTATCGATCGACGTGACAATTCCGGAGGCGTGCACCGGCCGTACGACCGGCGCCTTTACGAGGTATTTATCGTAGTGTTCAACAAAGTCGGATGGCCCGCCGAGTGCTGCCACCATCCGGCCAAATTTCTCGGCCGCACGGCCGCTCGTGACCGACTCGGCACACAGGTCGCGTGCCTTGTCGCGATCCGTTTCGATGCCGCCAACAACCAGCATCTCCGCACACAGAGACAAGGTGACATCGTCAAGCCGGGCATCACGTCGGTCGTTGCGTAAATACAAAACTGACTCTTCGATTTCGAGTGCATTGCCGGCCGTCGTGCCCAGCACCTCGTTCATGTCAGTGATCAATGCATGCGTTGTCAGGCCCGCTCTGGCGGCAGTCTTGATGACGCTCTGCGCGAGTTCCCGCGCTCGGTCCGGAGTCTCCATGAACGCACCATTGCCAACCTTCACGTCCATGACCAGCCCCTGCAGGCCAGCGGCAATTTTCTTCGACAATATTGACGCGGTGATCAGCGGTACGGACTCGACGGTGCCCGTTACATCGCGGATGGAATAGAAACGTCTGTCAGCCGGCGCAAGATCCGCGGTCTGGCCGATGATGGCGCAGCCAATCGTTTTCACGGTGTTGCGAAACGTGTCGAAATCCGGCGTCGCGTTGTACCCGGGTATGCATTCGGCTTTGTCGGTTGTACCACCAGTGTGGCCCAGGCCCCGTCCGGAAATCATTGGCACGTAGCAGCCGCAAGCTGCGGCAATCGGTGCCAGCAGGAAGCTGACTTTGTCGCCAACGCCGCCGGTCGAGTGTTTGTCGATGACAGGCCCGTCGAGTTCCACCTGCGACCAGTCGAGCACGGTACCCGAGTTCGCCATGGCGAGGGTCAGCTTTCCCGCTTCCTCAAAACTCATCGAGTTAAGAAAAATCGCCATGGCCAAAGAGGAGACCTGCTCTGCCGGCAGGCTGCTGTCAGCGAGACCGTCAACGAAGAACTGAATCTCCGCATCCGACAGTTCTCCGCCGTCGCGTTTCTTTCGTATTACGTCAGTGAAAAGCATGGCTACCCTTCTGCGAAGCCGCGTAGCGGCAAGTCTTCGCTGCGTTGCAGCCAGTTGCTCGCCGGGTAATGGCAGCCACCATCGATGACATGCAGCGTATAAGCGTGCCGTGACTTTGATGAACGATTCGCGGCGCTGAGATGCGGCGAGCGGCCGTCAAAGATCACTAAGGTGCCGGCCGGAGCCTCGGCGGGCAGCTTGTTCTCTTCCGGCCACGGCGAATCATCGAGCGTTTCCGTCACCAGTTTGCCGTCAGAACCGCGGTAATTGCGTTGTTTCAGAGGCATTTTGTGCCCCCCCGGGATGAACTGCATGCAGCCATTTTCGAGCGTTGCATCTTCGAGGGCGAACCAGAAGCCAACACAGGACTCGGGCTCCGTGTAGATGTAGGTCGAGTCCTGGTGGCACACGACTTCTCCGCCGATATTCGGCGGCTTGAAGATGTACATCGACTGCAAAATCACCGGATCTGTGAAACCGACTCGTTTGGCCACTTCGGCAAGATCGGGATTGCGTGAAAACCCGTCAAACACTGGATCCAGGTCATGCATCGCATGCCCCATCTTGTTCAGGCAGTGCTCTTTTTCCTGGCGCAGGTTCCCGTCATCAGCGAATGCATCGCTTTCAAGAAAAAAGCGAATCTTGTCGCCGGACTCGATGAAATAGTCGTCATCGAGCTGCGTCTGTTCGGTGGTCGAAAAGACGCTGCGCACATCAGACGGATCAAACTCCGCCACGAGCTCCGCGGCGCGTGCGCGCAGTGCGTCGCAAGCCTTAGTGCTGACAAAGTCGCGCAGCACCAGCACGCCGGCCTCTTCGAACTCGGCAACCATGCTGTCTGAAAGACGCCCGCCGCTCGGGGCAGCAAATGACGGAATTGCCTCGAAATTCTTCAACACATTACTCACGCTCGTTACCTTAGAGCACGATAACAGAGCGCACAAGTCAGGCGATCCGCTATACTTCGGCCACATAAAGGTCCAGACCCACATGACGACCTTAAAGCACCAATTACTATTCTCCGGGGGAGACAATTATGAAAAGCAGAACCTTCGCGTTTGGGCTGGCCGCTGGCGGCCTGTTGCTTGGCATGGCGTCGAGTGTATACGCGCAAGATGATGACAGTTTGTTCGAAGAAATTACCGTTACCGCAACCAAGCGGGCGCAGAGCATTTACGAGGTGCCGATCGCCATGAGTGCTTTTCGGGGCGAGAATCTCGCTAAGCAAGGCATCGTCGATATAGTCGATATCGGTAAGTTTGTCCCGAATCTGAATATCACTCAGTTCTCGGCAGGCCATAACTCGTCGGCCAACCCATTTATCCGCGGCATTGGCTTGCAGGATCACCTGATCACGACGGATCCCGGTGTCGGCGTTTATGTCGACGGCGTTTATCTTGGCAGGCAGGTCGGCCAGAACTGGAACCTGTCTAACCTGGAACGCGTGGAAGTGCTGCGCGGGCCACAGGGCACTCTGTACGGTCGAAACTCGATCGGTGGTGCTATCAACATCATCACAAAAACTCCGGGAACCGACGATGGCGCCAAGGTCAGTGTCGAAATCGGCAGCCGTGGTCGCCTCAACGGTGATTTCTATGGCGATATGGCATTGTCCGACGACGTTGCAGTGTCTCTCACGGGCGGCTACAAGCACCGCGACGGAATCGGCGACTTCCTGAATCTGCCGAACGCCGGCGTGGAGGTCGGTGAGATGACCGAAGTCTACGCACGCCTTGCAATGCGTTACGCGCCGAACGACGATTTCTCCCTTGTCATTACGGCCGACGCGAATGACGGCGAAGGCGGCTTGCGCCCTTATGCGACGTTGATTGATGAACTGCCGAACGGCGCTGTTTATGGTGCCGGCTATCGCAACTCCGACCTCGCGACGGATCCGTTCGACAACAACACGGGTCAGGCCAGCCAGACGTTAGTTACGAACGAAGCGTGGGGTATTTCGGCGACTGTCGACTATGCGTTCAACGATGAGTTGGCCACCAAATTCATCGCGAGCCACCGTTCATCGGAATACAAATCAGGACTGGACGATGACGGTTTCCTCGACGACTTCCTGTCGTTTCCCGAGATCGGCGACGCCGACCAGACCTCCATCGAAGTTCAATTGAACGGTGACATGGGGGCGTGGGATTTCGTGTCCGGCGTGTACTACTTCGAGGAAGAAGGCGGCAACCTCCAGGATCCGACGACATTTAATACCTTCCCGGGATTCTTCATCCTGAACCAGGAGGTCACCAGCGTCGCCGTGTTCGGCAACGTCAGCTACAACGTCTCTGACGACTTCCGAATTTCAGGCGGTTTGCGCGTCACCAACGATGAGAAGGATGTCGTTGCAAACGTCAGCACTGGTTTCTTCAGCGCATCACAAGACTTCGATGAAGTTAGTTGGGAAATCGCCGCCAATTACACCCTTAGCGGCGGCATGAATCTGTACGGCACGATTCAGAACGGCTACCAGTCCGGGCAGTTCCCGGCACGGCCATACTGCCTGTTTGGCGGAACCGTCGTCGGCTGCCTCGAAGCCAGCGACAATATCACGGCAACTAACTACGAGGTCGGTATCAAGGGCCAGCCGTTCGACCGCCTACAAATCAGTGCGGCGCTGTTCTTCACGCAATACGACGATCTCCCCTACCAGGTTAGCGAAACCACAGCGGTCGGTTTCGATACCTCAAATCTCATCGTCGAACAGGACTCTTTCGGATTCGAGTGGGAAAGTACTGCTTTCATCACTGAGAACTTCCTGTTCCATGCGACGCTCGGCTACATCGATGTCGACGTGGAGGATCAGGTTAATGCGATGGGCGATACGGTGTCGCCCGTGGCCCCCCTGACGCCCGAACTGACGTTCTCAATCAGTCCGGAGGCCCGCATCCCGATGGCTGGCGGTGGTGAAGTCGTACTGCGTGCGGATTATTCATACCGCGATGAGATGTACGGCGAGCCGAGCTCGGACCCGGGCCGCTTCACACAGATCGACAGCCGCGGCCTGATCAACTTCAACATGTCCTACCATTCGGCGGACGAAAGCTGGTCGGCGTCGCTGTATGGCCGCAACGTGACAGATGAGGAGTATGACAATGGGCGCCTGAACACCGGCGACTACGTGCTCGTTATGCTGAACAATGACGCCAGTGAGTTCGGCGTGCGCCTGACCAAGCGCTTCTGATCATAAGCGATCGAAAGAAACAGGAAGAGCCGGTCTTTGACCGGCTCTTTTTTTTTGGGGAACCGATAGAGCCCGATGCTACAATCAGGTCCACGAGGGGACCCCATGATATTTATAAGGCATTGTTTTTCTTTACTTTTCATCGTCATTACGCTGGCAGGTTGCAGCGCCTCGGAGGTGCGCGATCAGGCCAGCGACAATAACGATCAGATCGATCTCGTCATACGCGGCGATTACGTCGTCAGCATGGACGAAGCGGGTACCGTCTTCGAAAACGGCGCGGTCGCGATCGACGACGGGATAATACTGGCGATCGGGCCAGCTTCTGATATCGAGGCCGCGTTTTCTGCCAGAGAGATCATGCCCGGCGACAAGCGCATCGTCCTGCCAGGGCTGGTCAACGGACATTCACACGCCGCGATGACGCTGCTGCGTGGCGTCGCCGACGACCTCGCATTGATGGACTGGCTCAACAATTACATCTTTCCGGCCGAGGTCGAGTTTGTCGACCCCGAGTTTGTGCGCATCGGTACCGAACTTGCGTGTTGGGAAATGATTCGCGGCGGTACCACAACGTTTGTCGACATGTATTACTACCCGGACACCATCGCCGAGGTCGTCGAAAGTTGTGGCATGCGCGCATTGATATCCGCCACTGTCATCGATCAACGCAGCCCGGATGCGGAGAATGCCGACGACTCGATCGAGAAAGGCATTGGTTTCATTGAGCGCTGGCAGGGCAGGAATGATCGCATCACGCCGATCTTTGGCCCGCACGCCAACTACACACTGAACAAAGAGAAACTCGCGGCGACTCGCGCTGCCGCCATGAAGTTCGGTGTGCCGATCAGTATTCACCTGTCAGAGTCGCCATTCGAAGTGCAATATTCGAAAGACACGTACGGCACAACGAGCATTAACATGCTCGAGTCGATCGGATTCTTCGACGGGCCTACGATAGCAGCGCATGTCGTCTGGCCGATGCCCGAGGAAATTCCGATTCTTGCCGAGCGCAAGGTTGGCGTCATTCACAACCCCACATCCAACATGAAGATCGCTTCCGGCATCGCGCCGATCACCGAAATGCTCGAGGCTGGTGTGCGGGTTGGCATCGGCACGGACGGTGCCGCCAGCAACAATGACCTCGATCTGTGGGAAGAGATGCGTCTGGCGTCGCTATTGCAGAAGGTCGATCGTATGGATCCACAAGCGCTGTCGGCGACGACGGTACTCACGATGGCAACCCGTGGCGGTGCAACCGCTATCGGCCTGGGCGACAGCATCGGTTCTCTGGAAGTGGGCAAGAAAGCCGACCTCATCCAGGTTGCGTTTGATGACGTCCATCACGTACCGACCTACGACGTCGTATCGCACCTCGTGTGGGTCACCGATGAACAGGACGTGGCGTCCGTTGTCGTCAACGGTAAGGTGCTGATGAGAGAGGGCGAAATGCTCACGATTGATACCGACCGGGTTGCTGCTGAAGCAACGGCCCTCGCCGCCCGCATCCAGGCGGCACTGAACGAACGCAACGAGGTGCAGTAACAAAAATAATTAACGGGAGAACACCATGGTCAAGAATATCGTTGCCGGGTTCGCAGGCCTCATCGTTGCCGGCCTGCTCATCGTCGCTGCCGCCTGGTTTATCGGCACGCTATTCAATCTTGTGACGATCCCGCACCCACTGTGGTTCTCGATTCTCGGTTTAGTTGGCATAGGCGTCGGAGCATGGCTCGGCATGACTTGTGGCGCCGGCGCCGCCGGGGACAGACCCCATTAAACAGGCGCCGCCGGGGACAGACCCCATT
>CAZTQL010000045.1:10887-18955 GCA_964615665.1 uncultured Woeseiaceae bacterium
GGCGCCGCCGGGGACAGACCCCATTAAACAGGCGCCGCCGGGGACAGACCCCATTAAACAGGCGCCGCCGGGGACAGACCCCATTTAGGGGTCTGTCCCCAAATACTGCTGATCGTAAGCGTGCCGCGCCCTCTCGATGACGAAGGCGTGAATCGCATCGCTGTCGGCCTTGCTGAAGATCTGACCGAATGCCGGCATGCCTTTTTCGCGAAAGGCACCGTCAAGAACGATCGTATCCCATATCGTATGGATCTCCGCGCCGGAGCGGCGCAAATCGGGCAGCACACCGCCACTGACCGCGCCGGTGCCGTGACAAACGTTACAACGCTCATGATAAAGATCCTTGCCCTTTGCCAGCTGGTCAGGCGTCACCTCGCTGTCCGGCGGTTCCGGGAACGCCACGGGCGCTGAGGCTGCCATGACCGGCAGTGTCTGCTCGCCGGCGAGGTTGAAAGCGAGAATGCGGCTGACGTTCTTCTGGCCGAGTGCGGCCGCGCCCTGGCCACCCAGCAATGCAAAAATAGACCCCCACCCGGCAGCAACGGCGATGTGCTGTTCACCGTCAACCGCATAGCTGATGGGTGCGGCGACGATGCCGGTCTGTGCGGCAAACTGCCACACGCGGTCGCCGCTGCCGGCGTCATACGCCGCAAACTCGCCGATCGAGCTGCCCTGGAAGATAAGGCCACCTGCGGTTGCCAGCACACCGCCATTCCACGGACCCGCGTGCTGGTAACGCCACACCTCACGCTGGCCAACCGGGTCCCATGCGACCAGTTGGCCACTCATCGTCTTCAGAATCTCGGCGGTCACCGCGGGGTCGTCGGGAAGCTGCAATGCTTCGAACTCGGTGCCGCCGTTCCAGAAGTCTTTGGTAAATTTGAAATCCGGCTCTTCGGCATAGGGGATCGCGATGTCCTGCGTCGGCAGGAACACCAGGCCGGAGGTCGGGCTGAACGCCATCGGATGCCAGTTATGGCCGCCCAGGCCGACCGGCGCCATGAGAAACGGCACATTGTCGTAGCGAGACCCGGGCACCTCGATCGGGCGGCCGGTCGTTTCGTCGACGCCGGTCGCCCACAGCACGTTCACATAGGGCTCGGCCGAAATCAGCTCTCCATTGGTTCGATCGAGCACGTAGAAAAAACCGTTCTTCGGTGCCTGCATCAGTACTTTACGCGGCCTGTCGTCAATCTCGATGTCGGCGAGGATCATGTGTTGCGTAGCCGTGAAGTCCCAACTGTCGCCGGGCGTCGTCTGGTAATGCCAGACGTAGTCACCAGTTGCCGGGCGCAACGCAACGATTGAGGAGAGATACAGGTTGTCACCGCCCTCCGGGCTGCGCACGTTCCGGTTCCACGGCGAGCCGTTGCCAACGCCGACGTACAGGAGATCGAGTTCGGCGTCATAAGCCATCGAATCCCACACCGTACCGCCGCCACCGTACTGCCACCACTCGCCGGTCCAGGACTCAGCGGCTTTCTCCAGCGCGTCGTTCTCGAAACCGTCCTCTGGATTTCCGGGCACCGTGTAAAACCTCCAGCGCATCTCGCCACTCTCGGCGTCGTAGGCGCTGACGTAGCCGCGCACACCGAAATCGGCGCCACCGTTGCCGATGATGACCAGCCCGTTAACAACCCGCGGTGCGCCCGTGATTGTGTAAGGCGTTGTTCGGTTGATCGTATCGGTACGCCAGCGTTCCTCGCCGGTCGCAGCATTGATCGCCACAAGGTAGCCGTCGAGCGTGCCGACAAAAACACTGTCACCCCAGGCCGCCACGCCGCGGTTGACCACATCACAGCAGGCGTACTGGGCCCAGGGCTTCGGGACTTTCGGGTCGTAGCGCCATAGCTCTTTTCCGGTCGCAGCATCGAGCGCGTAGACAATGCTCCAGGAACCGGTTACGTACATGCGACCATCAACAACGATCGGTGTCGCCTCCATGCCGCGATGGGTGGGCACGTCGAAATGCCAGGCCAGACCGAGGTCTTTGACGTTGTCTTTGTTGATGTCGGCGAGCGGGCTGAAGCGTTGCTCGTTGTAGGTGCGGCCGTGGGTTAACCAGTTCGAGTGTTCTTGATCCGCCGCGATGAGGCGATCTCGTGTGACCGAACTGACCGCCGGTCCTGCTACGTCAATCTTCGCGTCGGCGTCCGGTGCCGGGTCGACTTTTCCACAAGCGGCGGCAATAACCGCCATCAGAATCATAAGGGCTGGTTTATTGCCGATCATAAGTCGCTACCCGTCTATCGATCTATTGTCTATCAAATTCCAAAAAGCTCGTGCCGTAATCCATTGCCGGTAACCCGAGATGAGTTGCGATGGTCTGCCCGATGTCGGCAAAAGTCTCGCGCCGGCCCAGTGAGCCGGGCTGTAAGCCGGCACCGTAAGCCAGTACCGGAATGTACTCACGCGTGTGGTCACTGCCCGGCCAGGTTGGGTCGCAGCCATGGTCGGCACAGAGAATCACGAGGTCATCCTTGTGCATTTTTGTCAGAATTTCCGGCAGGCGGGAATCCAGGTATTCGAGCGCCTCTGCATAACCCTCGACATCTCGCCGGTGTCCGAACAGCATGTCGAAATCCACGAAGTTAGTGAACACGATGGCACGATCGGGCGCCTCGTCAAGCGCGGCCAGCGTCGCATCGAACAATGCCGCGTTGCCGGTCGCCTTGATCTTCTTCGTGATGCCCTGGTGCGCATAGATATCAGAAATCTTGCCGATGCTGTATACCTCGCCGCCGCTCTCAACCAGTTTATCCAGCACGGTGGGCGCGTGTGGTGGCGTGGTCAGATCACGACGATTGCCGGTGCGAACGTAGGTGTCCGGTCCGTCGCCGATAAATGGCCGCGCAATGATACGACCGATGTTGTACTCATCAACAAGTTCGCGAGCGATATCGCAAAGCGCGTAGAGTCTCTCGAGACCAAAGGCCTCTTCGTGACACGCTATTTGAAAAACGCTGTCCGCTGATGTGTAGACAATGGGCTTGCCGGTGCGGATGTGTTCATCGCCGAGTTCGGCAATGATGGTCGTTCCCGACGAGTGACAGTTACCGAGTACGCCGGGCAGATCTGCTCGTTCGATTAACTGCCCGAGCAACTTGTCAGGAAACGTGTTGGTTTTCTCGGTGAAGTAACCCCAGTCGTATAACACTGGCACACCGGCAATCTCCCAGTGCCCGCTCGGCGTGTCCTTGCCACTGGATAGTTCGGCGGCATAACCGTACGCACCAATGATTTCGAGGCTCGTGTCGACACCGGCCGGGAATTCGCCGGTACTTTCCTTGCTGGCGTGGAAAAGACCCAGCTTTGCGAGATTCGGCAACCGCAACGGACCCTCTGCGGACTGCGCGCGCTCCCGCGCGATGTGGCCCAGCGTATCCGCACCTTCATCACCGAAGGTGTCAGCATCTGCCGTCGCACCGATACCGAATGAATCGAGTACCAGGATAATTGCTCTTCTCATACTTGTCATTCCAGCCTATTGCAGCGAAAAGAAAAAGCCCGCCAGCGCAGCGTTCATCAAGTTGACTAGTGTACCGGCAATTACGGCCTTGAGGCCAAGCCGGGCGATATCGTGGCGGCGCGACGGCACTACAGCGCCAAGACCACCAAGCAGGATCGCAATCGATGAGAGATTGGAGAAGCCGCACAGCGCAAACGTCACCACCAGCTGCGTATAGGGTGTCAACGTCTCTTTGATCTGTACAAAGCTCGCGTACGCGTAGAACTCGTTGATCACCAGTTTTTGGCCAATCAGGCTGCCAGCTTGCGTCGCCTCCGCCCACGGCACGCCGAGCAAAAACGCAATCGGCGCAAACAGATGGCCGAGTAACCATTGCAGCGTAAGACCTTCGAAACCAAACCAGGCGCCGACACCTGACAACACGCCATTGACCAGGTAGATCAGCCCGACGAATGCGATCAGCATGGCACCCACTGCCATCGCTACCTGCATGCCGGTCATCGCCCCATTGCCGATGGCTTCGAATATATTGACGGGTTGATCGGCCTCATCAACGAGCTCCGTATACGGCCGTTCGTCATGTGGCTCGGTCTCCGGCATGATGATCTTCGCCATCATCAACGCGCCTGGCGCTGCCATGAAACTGGCCGTGATTAAATATTTCAGCTCCACGCCCATCTGCGCATAGCCCATCATGACCGCGCCAGCGATCGTGGCACAACCACCGGTCATCACGGCGAACAACTCCGACTGTGTCATTCCAGCCAGGTAAGGTTTCACGACCAACGGTGCGTCGGTATGCCCGACGAAAATGTTCGAGACAGCGGACACCGATTCGGCATGGCTTGTCTGCAGCAGTTTGTGCAGCCACCCGCCAAATACGCCGACGACGCGCTGCATGATCCCGAGGTAATACAGCACCGACATCAAGGCAGCAAAGAAGACAATGACCGGCAGGACATTAAAAGCGATCGTAAAACCCAGCGACTCGTTAATCTGCTTGCCGAATACAAACTCGATGCCGTCGTTGCCGTAGCTGATCACGTACTGCACGCCCTTGACGACCTTGTCGAGCACGACGCTGCCGGCGGGCACGAATAGCACGATTGCTGCAATGACGATTTGCAGTAGAAAGGCCAGGCCAATCGTGCGCCGGTTGATGGCGCTGCGGTTGTTCGATAGCAGGTACGCCAACGCAAATATCGTGACGACCCCAACGAGACTCATTAATCCCTGCATGTCATGCAATCCTGTTCAATAAAAAGGGCCCGAACCAGCGGGCCCTCGTAATTTTAGCGGCAACCGCGACTAATGATGGGCGGGTGACTGCGGCTCCATCGTGCTTTCGCCATAATATTCCAAGCGCGTGTCCTCAATATATAGCCCTTCGAGTGACATCAGCCAGATCAGCACCAAAATCGCGACCGGCGGCCCCAGAATCGCTAGCTTGAGGGCCAGGCGTTCCCACTTCATGTGCATGAATATCGCAACGATTAAGCCGGCTTTAACGAACATGAAAACCAGGATCAGCGTCCAGCGCAGCGCGCCGTGAAACTGCAGGTAGTCCACCATGTACGAAAAGAAACTGACGATAAAAAGCAGTAACCAGATCCACAGATAGATCTTGATCGGATGTTGTTGTCCTTCTGCGGCCATATTGTTGACTCCCTAACGCACTTACCAGAGATAGAAGAACGCGAAAATGAATACCCAGACGAGGTCGACGAAGTGCCAGTACAAGCCGGCGATTTCGACGATCTCGTAGTTGCCGCCACGCCGTTCGTAGAAGCCGTTCCTGACGCGAAACGCGATGACCAGCAGATAGATAACGCCGGCGGATACATGCATGCCATGAAAACCGGTAATCATGAAGAAACTCGAACCGAACTGCGCCGCGCCGAACGGATTACCCCAGGGCCGCACGCCCTCCATGATCAGCTTGGTCCACTCAAACGCCTGCATGCCGACAAATGACGCACCAAGAAGCGCCGTGGCGAGCATCAGCCAGAAGGTCTTGTTGCGATCCTTGCGGTAGCCCATGTTGACGGCCATGGCCATCGTGCCGGACGACGTGATCAGGATGAACGTCATGATCGCAATGAGAACCAGCGGTATGGGATCACCACCAAACGACAACGCGAAGACTTCGCTGGGAATCGGCCAAGGATCCGTCGACGTAATTCGCACCGACATGTAGCCGACCAGGAAACAGCTGAAAATGAAGGTGTCGCTGAGCAGGAAGATCCACATCATGGCCTTGCCCCAGGGCACGCCAAACACCTGCTTATCGCGAGAGAAGTCGTCGACGAAGCCTTTGGCGCCCGGCGCCTCCAACTCCGCTCCCGTGTTCAATACTCCTTCAGACATACCCAACCCCTAGGTCGATAACAGCAATCCAAACAAGACCAGCCAGACGAGCAGTAGAAAGTGCCAGTAGATCGTGCACAGTTCGATGCTGCGCCCGATCGCCGGGTTATCCGCTCGCCCGAGAAGCACTTTGGTCGTCGCCCTCAACCAGACATACATGCCGCCGATGATATGCACGGCATGTGCCCCGGTCAGAAAGTAGAAAAACGCATTCGCCGGATTGCTGGTAATAAACTGTCCGCCTGCTTGTAGCTGCTGCCAGGCTACAAACTGCCCAATCACGAATCCGCTCGTCAGCAAGCCTGTGAGCAGCAGGCCCGGCGTAAGCCGTGCAAACTGCTGATTAACCGCGCCATTGCGCGTCCACTGAAACACGACACTCGCGAGAATCAGCATGACCGTGTTCGTCCACAGCAACTGCGGCTCACTCAAGGGCACCCAATCGCCGAGTTCCATGCGCAAGGAATAAGCACTCAGAATGAGTGCGAAGAACGATGAGACGACGGCAAGTAACGTCAGCAGTCCGATCAACCGCGTATTCGTACCTAGCGGCCCATGATGGGCGGTCTCGCCCACCGTGTCGGCCACCCACGGCTGGGTATTGAATGACTGCTTTAACAGCCAACCGAGCAGCGACGCCAGAATCAGCGCGAGGAATACGAGCGCAATCGTCATGTGCGGTCCTCAGCCTGCCCTGGCAGAACCACTAGTGTTCCTCTCCATGATCATGCCCGACTGGCGCGTCTTCAGGGGATACATTCTGCGGAATGAAATCGTCCTTGTAGCCAGGCACGCTGTAGTCATAAGCCCAGCGGTAAACGACCGGCAATTCGTGCCCCCAGTTGCCGTGCTTCGGCGGATGGTCGGGCGTCTGCCATTCCAGTGTAGTTGCGTCCCAGGGATTCGGGTCGGATTTCGGACCGCGCGTCAGACTCCAGATGATGTTGATGAAGAACAAAATCTGCGCCGCTGCCACGAACAGTGCTGAGAGTGTGATGCTCGCATTCAGCGTCTGTGCCGATTCTGGCAGGAACTCCGTATTGCCCATTGCGAAATAACGTCGTGGCACGCCCTGGAAGCCGAGGTAATGCATGGGAAGATAAATCGCGTAGGTACCAAGGAAGGTCATCCAGAAGTGCCACTTGCCGAGCGTTTCGTTGTACATCTTCCCGGAGATCTTGGGCCACCAGTGGTAGATCGCGCCAAACACGACGAGCACCGGCGACACACCCATCACCATGTGGAAATGCGCAACGACGAAATAGGTATCCGAAAGCGGCAGATCGATCGTTACGTTGCCGAGGAACAGTCCGGTGAGGCCGCCATGGATAAACGTAAAGATAAAGCCGATCGCAAACAGCATCGGGACCCTGAGGTGGATGTTGCCCTCCCACAGCGTTAACACCCAGTTGTACACTTTGATGGCGGTTGGCACTGCGATGATCAGCGTCGTCGTTGCAAAGAAGAACCCGAAGTAGGGATTCATACCGCTGACGTACATGTGGTGGGCCCAGACGACGAAACTCAAGCCACCAATTGCGATGATTGCCCAGACCATCATGCGGTAACCGAAAATATTCTTGCGTGCGTGTGTACTCAGCAAGTCGGAAACGATGCCGAATGCCGGCAGCGCCACGATGTAGACCTCAGGATGACCGAAAAACCAGAACAGGTGCTGGAACAGGATCGGGCTGCCGCCAGTGTATCCCGGGTCCACGCCCATCGAACTGATCGCGGGCATGAAGAAGCTCGTATGCAGGGTCTTGTCGAACAACATCATGATCGCGCTGACCAACAGTGCCGGGAACGCCAGCAAGCCGAGGACGGTGGCGATAAAAATGCCCCAGACGGAGAGCGGCATCCGCATCAACGTCATGCCGCGACAACGGGCCTGCAATACTGTCGTAATGTAATTCAGGCCGCCCATTGTAAAAGCCACGATAAACACGGCGAGTGAGGCGAGCATCAACAGGATGCCCCATTCCACGCCCGGCGTGCCGGGCATGATCGACTGCGGTGGATACAGGGTCCAGCCTGCACCCGTCGAGCCGCCGGGCACAAAGAAACTGGTCAGCAAAATGATGACGGACAGCAAGTACACCCAGTAGCTGAGCATGTTCAGGTACGGGAACACCATGTCACGGGAACCCACCATCAGCGGAATCAGGTAATTACCAAAGCCACCGAGGAATAGCGCCGTCAGCAGGTAGATCACCATGATCATGCCGTGCA
>CAZTQL010000046.1:0-18841 GCA_964615665.1 uncultured Woeseiaceae bacterium
CTTGGCCTTGGGCTTGGCCTTGGGCTTGGGCTTGCTCTTGGGCTTGGCCTCGGTCGTAGTCTCGACCTTTGGGTTCGATTTTTGGCCCAACGCCGTCAGGTACATGTCCCTGACCTCGGCAACATGGTCATCGATTGTCCTGGCGGACCAACTCGACGTATCGACCGGCGGCAATACTTCGACCTCGACCGTGCCCGGGTGATAGAGGAAGTCGCCCTTCGGCTGCACGTCACCGGAATTGTGAATCACGATAGGCACTATCGGTACGCCGGCCTGAATAGCAAGATGGAAGGCACCTTTCTTAAACTCAGACAACTTGGAACCAATGGTCCGGGTGCCCTCCGGCGAGAGGCAAACCGACTTGCCCTCGACGCGCATGGCGTCGACGAGCGGCTTCATTGCGTCAATAGCGCTGGTCGTGTTCTTGCGATCAATCAGCACGACGCCGGCGGCCTCCATGATGCGGCCGATAATTGGCATATCGCGAATCTCGCGCTTTCCAACACCGGTAATATCGCGCCGCAACAGGCGTGCAATTATGACGAGATCGACATTACTCTGGTGATTGAAAACAAATACGGCGGGCCGATGTGACCACAGGTGCTGTTCTCCGACTATTTTCAGGTTTAGTCCGATCAGCGCGCTGGCAGTATCGGCAAACAACGACACGGAAAAATTCAGTGCGTCACGTTTGGAGCCCGTGAGCGCCCAGATTGGTAAAGCCGCCAGGAATGAGCCAACGAAATTCGCCGGCATCATTAGCGAGCGGACCCAATCGGAAGGTCGCGTGTAGCCACGGCTGCCGAAACGACGTATGGGCCAACCTTCGCGTTCTGCGATCGCCATGAGCCTGCCATTCGGGTTCAGCGGCCTGGGATTGCCCACGCGTTCCAGTAGCTGAATGTCGTCGTAGCTATCCGAATAGAAAAAACTCTGGTCGAGATCGACCCCGAATTGCCGGACCAGCGATTCGGCCGCCGTGACTTTACCGACGCCGAAACATGTGGGCTTGACTACCGCGCCGGTAAAGTAACCTTTCTCAACCTCAAGCTCCGTGCACAGGACATGCTCGATACCAAGATCGCGGGCGGCCGGTCTGACCTGGTAGGGCGTCGCCGACGAAATGATCGCAACCGTATGGCCCTTGCTCAGGTGCGCTTCCACGAGTGCCCGAGATTCCGGATAGATCTGGCGGGCTATGTGCGACTGAAACAACTCCTCGCCGAAATTCGCGTAACTGTCTTCGCGAATGCCACGCAGAAACTGAGAGGCCGCAATTATCATGGCGGAGAAGCCCATGTTGCCCAAGCCGAAGTTGGCCATTGCGCCCACGAGCTCAACAAGCTCACGCGGAGACAAGTGACCGCGCTTTATCTGCTCCTGGAGAAAGGCCACGGCTGAATAGCCGGATATAATAGTGCCGTCAAAGTCGAATAACGCGCCAACTTGAGGCCCGTCCGGCAGATTCAAAACTTCGGCGACAACGTCGTGGTGGGGCTGCATGGTAGTCCTCCGGCTAGCCAGTGATTATAACGCCGACAAAGGCCCAGTGGTTCTTTTGTGGCTTCATAGCAGTGGTGGGACCGACCAGTCGTCGGGCAAAGTACCCTGATCGAAGATAATCTCGCGGTGGCCGCTCCAGGTGCTGATGATCGCTTCCGGCGTGCCGATGCCGGCAGCTCTGGGGTCGCCGCTGGGACCGAACCAGTGGTTTTGCGGCGCCCCGGTGGTGCGTGCACGCATGCCGCAATAGGTCGTCCCGTTGACGGTTGCCGCGAGCACGCGGTTCTGGAATTCCACGTCGGCGCTGACGACGGCCGCGGTCAGATGATGCGACATACGTTCAAGCAGGCCGAGTACGTCAGGAATATCGCTGTCGTCGTAGCAAACGACAATCTGGAACGGGCCGAACAATTCGGTTGTCACCAAGTCGAAATCGTCGTTGCGGAGCGCCGCCAACGGCACCTGCACTGCAGTCGCCTCGAATGCGCCATAGCACTCGGGAATCCGGTGCTCGCTCAAAGGTGCGCCACCGAACAGCAATTCGGCGCCTGGCACCTGCATTACCGCGTCGATATGGTGCTCAATCCGTGCATTTGTCCAGGTCAAAACCGGGCCAATACTCAGGTTGTCCAGACTGCGCCTGCTGGCTAAGGCCCGTAGTTTCGGCAGTAACTTCTCTGCCCAGTTCTTGTGCACGAACAAGATGCTTTGTGCCGAACACTTCTGGCCCGCGGCGTTGTAGGCATCCTCGTCAGCCTGCCAGGCGACGTAATCGAGCCACCGGTTGTTGAAGTCGGGCCCGATGACTTTCCAGTCGAATCCGGCGTCCTCAAGACGTACACGTCCGTTGACCGTGGCGGCGACGCGTTCGGCGACGCTACTCGAACCCGTAAACTGCAACATCCGAATTTTGTCGGCCGCCGTTTCCACGAGCGCGCCCATGCGCTCGCCGCGACAGTGCAGCAGGTCAATGTCCGAGGCGTCGAGCCCGCAGTGAATCAACAGCTTCAAGAACTGCTCGAAGACGACGCTGACTTTTGAGTCAGCCTTGACGAGTGGTCGATTGCCCATGAACAACGCGCCCAGGGCTTGCAGCGCCGGAATCTCAAGCGGGAAATTGAACGGCGCAACAACGACGACAGGGCCGTAGGGCCAGCGATAACCACGCGATTCCTGACCGGTTCGATCGCCCGGGTTTGAAAAGCCACGACCGAGAAAGCGCACGCCGTCACCACTGAAGTTTTCCAGGAACACGCGGGTAACAACCACTTCGTTGAGACACTGTTGCCAGCTCTTCGGCATCACGCGCTGGATCAGCCGGGTGAAAAAACGTTCGCAATCAGGAGTTGCCAGCAGCGCCGCTGCTCGTGCGCAGACGCCCCCCAGGTGCACATAGCGCTCCGTGTTTTTCAGAGGATTGTGCAGTCCCGTTTTCGGGCAGGTGTCGAGGCCCGCTATGAACGGCGAGAGGTCATCGGTGTCCGGCACGTGCAGAAAATCCTCGCCGCAAAGAGGATCCGGAATATCTTCGCGAACGCTCGCTACGGTCGCCCAGTTGCCGGCCACAAGGTTTTCGACGACGCCGGGCTCGCTGGCGTTCATACCGTTGAATGGATCGACGGTGGCAAAGGTTGGGCATGTTGTTGTTGGTGAACCGGCCATGATCAGTGCTCTACAATGTTCGATGATGCCGACATTCTAACCGTGTTATCGGTTTACAATAAACACAAAAAGCGGGGGCTCAGCATGGCGACGACAGGATCAGGCGGTGATAGGGGGACCTGGTCGTCCGGGTTTACCTTCATTCTGGCAGCGGTCGGTGCCGCAGTTGGGCTGGGCAACATCTGGAAGTTCCCGTTTGTCGTTGGGGTCAGTGGCGGTGGCGCGTTCGTGCTGGTGTATCTCGGCTGCGTTGTTTTTGTCGCAGTACCAATACTGATCGCGGAGCTCTGGATCGGGCGTCGCGGCGGTGATAGCCCACCGGTGGCGATGCGCAACGTTGCAACCGCGGCCGGCCAACCCAAAATCTGGGCCGTTGTCGGCTGGATGGGCATGCTGGTCGGCTACCTGATCGCAACCTATTACAGCGTGATTGCCGGCTGGACTCTGGCCTACATCTTTAAAGCGGGCGCCGGTTTTGGCGGCGCGAATGCGCAGGAGGTGGTGCTGCAGTTCGACGAACTGCTCGCGGATCCGCTGACCATGACCCTTTGGCACACGGTGTTCATCGTCGCGGCCTTGCTGATCGTTGGCCGCGGCCTGCGCAATGGCATCGAGCGTGCGGTGACGTTCCTGATGCCGGCACTCTTCATTATGTTGCTGGTCATGATCGGTTACGCGGCTGTCGCAGGTGATTTTAGCGCCGGGGTGAATTTCCTGTTCAGTACCGACTTCAGCAAGATCACTGGCAGCACGGTGCTCGCTGCGATCGGCCAGGCGTTTTTCTCAATTAGCGTCGCGATGGGCCTCATCATGACCTACGGCTCCTACGTACCGAAAGATGTGTCCCTGACGAAATCCGCGCTGATTATTGCCGGCGCTGACACGCTGGTGGCACTGCTGGCCGGATTAATGATCTTTCCGCTCGTCTTCGCCAATGATCTCGACCCGGCCTCCGGCCCGGGTTTGATCTTCCAGACCTTGCCAGCAGCGTTTGTCGGTATGCCCGGCGGCGCCCTGTTCGGTGCATTGTTTTTCATTTTGCTGGCATTTGCCGCGATCACGTCGATCATAGCGATCATCGAACCGATTATTTCTTACGCGGAAGGAAAGTGGGGCATGCGGCGAACAACCGGGTGCGTCATTTTCGGGTTTCTGGCGTGGGCCATCGGGCTGGCGACCGTCTTCTCGTTTAATGTGTGGTCGGGTGTAACACCACTGACTTCGATCGCGGCGTTCGCCGACAAAACTATTTTTGACCTGATTGATTACTTTACGGCCAATCTGCTGATGCCGCTCGGCGCTATCCTGATGGCATTGTTTGTCGGTTGGTTCGCGAAACCGGCAGATCTTGCGGAAGACGTGAAATTCGGTAGTCAAGCACTGTTCAGAGTCTGGCTATGGATGATCCGCGTTATCGTGCCGTTGGCAATACTGGGCGTGCTTTACACCGGCCTGTAACTGCTCTTCGGGAGCTCGCCTTCAGGGTTTCTTGACGCTGTAAACGATATCGACGTTGCGTACGGCGCCCGATCGGGATTCAACGACCAGCCGGTTGTTCAGCTGGTAGCGCAGCAGCAGGGTGCCGAGATTGTCGACGATGCCGTACGCGTATTCGATAAACAGCCGATTACCAAAGCGCTTGCCAGCGAAGAACTCGCGGTTCTCGGCGCCACCCTGAACGCCCAGGGTTTCGAGCCCAAGGTCATTGCGCACGCGGGAAACGACGCTGCCGGCAGAGCTAAGGCCCAGTGCGAACGCCGCCTGACCCAGCATGTCACCCTGCTCGGCGTTTGCGTTCGAGAGCGGCCTGCCCGTCAACAGGTATGACAATGCTTCGACATCACTGAGCACCGGCTCGCTGTAGACCTGCGAGCGTGGCTGTTTCGGTGTCCCGGTTAACAGGATGCCTGCAACTGTGTCATCGCTCGCCTTCCGCGAGGCTCGGACATTGAGCGTGGGATTGCTCGGCGGTCCGTTGAAGATCAGCTCGCCGCTGTCGATATTCAGCTCCTGCCCGTAGGCCGAATAACGGCCGTCACGCAAGACGAGTCGCCCCGTGCTCGTATACGTCGTGTCGCTTCGACCGACAATACGGACCGCACCCTCGAGGCCCGTCGTGAGACCGAAGCCTGATAAAGAGACATCGTCGCCCAAGCGCGTACGCACATCGAGATCCACCACGAGCTTGCGCGCCTGAGCGGCCTCTTCACCGCGGTGAATGACCACATCGGAGGAGGGCCTCGCGACGTTCTCCGGCAGCTCGCGGAAAGCCACGTCAGCTTTCGGTATTGCGAGATCGCCGCGAATTTGTGCATTACGTTCATCAATGATCACCGAAATGGCCGGTGACGCCGTGATCTGCCAGTCCGGCAGCCGCACAAGTGTGAAGTCGTTTCCGTCCAGTCTGAATTCGGTTCGAATCCCCGCGTCAGAGTTGAAAGATGTTTCGCCCTCTATATCCAGGACGCCGTCGCCGGAGCGTGCAGTTCCGCTAATCGCGAGTCGTCCGGGTGCCGTCTGGCGAAGACCAATGCCAACGTCTGTCACCTTGATGCCGGCGCGGCGAATAGCGAAAGCACCGTCCTGCAATCCGATTTCACCGATGATCTCAGGTGCACCAAGGCTACCGGCAATATCGACGCTGCCGGCAACCCGGCCTGTCGGTTCGGTCACAGACGGATAGAAAAATGTCAGCAGGTCAAGGTCGTTCAGTTCGAGGTTGGCGCGCCCACCAATGTTCGATTGCCCGTCGAATACGTCAGCAACGCGGATTTCGCCGGTCAGGTGATCATTGGAGTCAGCCAGTTGAAACTCGAGCTGACCGTCAAGACGGTTATCAAGAACCGTGGTGTCGGCGACGGCACGCTCGAAAGTTGCCGTGATCTCGTCACCGTCGAAGACGGTACGTAGCCGAAAGTCGCGCAGTTCCAGCTGCGCATCGGCGTTTAGCCGGCCGGCAACAAGATTGCCGTTGGCATTGGCCTCAATAAAGCCATCGATGGTCGCGCCGTCCGGCAAACTAATTGGCAAAGCAGCGATCGGCATCTCATTGAATGCCACGTCGAAACTCAGGGGGCCAGAATCATCCGAGCTGAACGTCGCGCACGCGAAGCCGGCATTGGCTGAGGCCGCAAGGCAGGTTTTGTCCAACGCAAAGCCTGCCGTGGAGACGAAGTAGTCAGCACGGTCCTGCAGCAGCCACTCACCAAGCACCTCGCCAGTGAACGCCAGCTTCTCGAGCGATCCGTCCCAGCGCCGATCAGAAAAGCGCGCGTTGATCTGTGCCTCGGCCCTGACGTCCTGCGTGAGAATATCGACTTGCAGCTGGTGGTCTGCAGCCGAGCCGACGGCGTTCAGAGCCACGGTCTTAAGCGCAAGATCGCCGACGCGTGCGTCATCGAGCTGTACTCGACCAGTGCCACGACCGGTAAGCGGTATTGCGAATTCCGCGGTCAGGCTTGCCGCGGCATAGTCCTGCCAGGCAAGCCCGGCTCCCTTGATCGTGCCGGAAACTTCAAACGCTTCGGAGTCGGTGGCAAGGCGGATATCGCCGGCCAGACTGCCAGCAATATCAAGGCCCAGCTGGCTCAGCTTGGCGAGCTCGAGTGATGCATCGAAGCGCAGTTGTTCGCCGACGCTGGCATCAAAACGAGCGTGGTTGTCACCCACTCGAACAACCGCATTCTGAATTCGCAGTATTTCGTCCGCAAACGTAAGCTCGGCCCCGCCCCCTACCGTGTAGCCGTTCAGGTCGCCGGTGAGTTCGCGAATGATGGCGCTGACTTCAGCCTCACCGCTGGTAATCTGGCCGCTGGCGGACAACTGGCCGTGGTCACTCCCTATCGACAGTGCCTGAATATTGATCGAATCGGCTGCGCGACTCCCGACGGACGTAACGACTAGCGGGGGAACCCCCTCCGTCAACAGGTTCGAACGGGTTTCGTAACTGAATTCGGCCGGATTACCGGTAACCCGCAGATTGCCGTCCTTGAATTGAATGTTACGTTCGTCGCCGGCAGCAACATCGATGCTGCTCCAGCTATTTATCAGGTCAAACGTCAGGCCGTCATCGACGAGCGCAAGCTGGCCCTCGGTAAGAATGGCATAAGGGTCGCGGAGTTCATGGGTCACGTTGTACTGCGCCGCATCCCCACGCAGTCGCAGCGTCCCTGACATCGCCGGCTGCTCTGGCAACCGCAGAGTCCAGGCGGCGTCGGCGTTCGCGTCATAAGGATGCGCCAAACGTCCCGATGCTGTCGCCGTCAGATCGCCGAGGTCACTTTGCACGGTCAGTCGCCTGATTTGCAGATCGGACCCGGACAGGCTACCTGCCAGCTCGATGCGGTCGATGACGAGTTGGATGTCACCCGAGTCGACCTGAATGTTTGCGATCGTCGCATTGTCGATAGTCACGACGAGCGGCAGGTCGAGTGAAAACGGCTCGCCCGCATCGTCGGTCGGTGGCTGCTCAACGAGATTGACTTCGACGCCCTGAATGTCGAGTTCGCCAATTTTAAGCTCGCGTCGCACAATCGGTAGCAAAGCGAACTCGGTTGCCAGCCGATCGACACGAACGGTTTGCTGCTCATCGGTCCAACTGGTCGCCTTGAGTTCGACGCCTTCAAGCAGGGTGCCGCTTACTTCGCCAATGGATAGCTGTGCCGGCAGCAGCGGCACAGCGCGAGCAAAAGCCCAGCGCGTGCCGCTTTCTGTCACGACGATCCAAAACACCATGCCGATTATCGCGAGGCTCGCTGCGGCGACAACCGCGAGGCCCCAGCGCCAGACCCGGCGGCTCACAGGTCTGCCCCCAGGCGAATGTGCAGTCGCACGCTGCGATCCGACTTGTTAAGCGGGTGCGCGAGGTAGAAACGCAGCGGCCCGACGGGCGACCGCCAGATTATTCCCAGCCCGGCCCCGACCGCGGCATCGACATCCATATCCTCGAACGCGTTACCGGCATCGATGAAGATGGCACCATAGAAATTGTTTCGTATTCGATGTTCATACTCGATACTTGCGACGAGCAGACTGCCGCCGCCGACAACGTTGCCGAGCTCATCCGTCGGCCCCAGCGTTTCATAACCGAAGCCGCGCACCGATTCATCGCCGCCGGCAAAGAAGCGGACGGAAGGCGGCAGCTCCGAGAACTCGGACTGCGCTGTTACTCCAACGGTCGCGCGCGCCAGCAGACGACTGTCTTCGGACAGCGATCGCACGAATCGCGCACCGACGATCGCTTGCATAAACGACGTGTCGGAGCCCAGGGACTCGGCCGCGCCGCGCAGCTCGAATGTCAGCCGGCGGCCCTGAGTTGGGAATACGTCGCTGTCTGCACGTTTGTGGTCGTAGACAATGCCCGGTAATACCAGGCGGCTGCGGCTCTCGGCCCCGCCGATATCGTAGCGGTCGTAGCTGAGATCCAGCGACAACGTGCGCATCCACTCAAGTCTTATTTGTTTGGATCGTCTTACGCCGATGCGCGCCGTGTCGCTATCCGATGAGTCTGTATTTTCGCTGGAGAGCGCGCTGGTGTAGCTCAGCCACTCGGTGCGCGGGTCGGTTAACGGCTTGCGGTATTCCGCCGACAGCCCCTGCAAAACCGAAGACACACTCAGGTCAGTCTGCAGTCTGTGGCCGCGGTGGTTCACTCGACGATTCTGGAAGCCGGCACGCGCCCGAGGCCCCGTATCCGTCGATAACCCAAAGCCGACCGTGTACTCGATGCGATCTGCCGGTTCCAGCACGATGCTTACCGGGAGCTGCCGGTTCGACGCCCGCTCGAATTCGGGTATAAGCTCTATGCGGCCGAAATAGCCGCTGCGGGAGAGATCGTTATAGGCCTTGGTGAGCAGGCGATTGTCGTAAGGCATGCCCATCTCAAAATCGAGGAACGCGCGGACGATATTCTCGTCCAGCATCGACTGCTCTAACACGATTTCGCCAAACTCGTAACGAGGACCGCTGGCGAACTTCAGCGCCAGGTCGGCCGCCTGTTTTTCCGGCCAGACGTCGATCGCATTCTCTAAAAAGGCAGCCTCCACGTAACCGCGTTCCGCGGCGCGAATCTGCAGGGACTCCTTCAGCAATTCGTAGTCAGCATGCCGTAAACGACTACCTGAGGTTAGGGTCGGTATTGCAGTCAGGTCGGCGAAATTGTCGCGGTCCGCAGGAGCTGCCTCTACTGCAATAGCGACGTTTCTCAAGGTGATTGGTTTGCCGGCATCGATTCGGACGATGGCTTTCCAGCAATCTGTTGTCTGCTCGAGTTCCGATTCTATGATCGGATCGTAATAACCGTAGGGTTGCAGCGCGGTTTTTACTTCGGTAGCAATTAGGCGGAAACGACGTCGCACGAGCCAGCTCTCCGCGTCGCAGGGTTCCCCCGCTAATGACACGTAGCTCCGTACATTGCCGGCTAGCTCGTCAGTGACTCCTTCGACGACAAGCTCGGCATGACCGAGCGATGCGAGCAGGAGAGCCAGGAATAGTAAGGGAGTGCGCATCGCTAAATGAAGTTGACGACAAGGATCCTCCGCGTCAAAGCCACCTTCGCCCGTGCCCCTGACCGTCGATGATTAAGCTCTTCAGAAACTGCGGGTCTTCTGGTTTCATGGTTGTTCTTTCACTTTGCGCGCGCTTGGTGGAGATATCAATACGGTTTGGACCTGCCTCCCGTGCATTCGTGCGACCGTGAACCTGAACCCGGCACGTTCGACCGAATCGCCTTCCTCGGGCAAACGCTCGAGCAATTGCATGACGAATCCACCGAGTGTGCCAATCTGTGCGTGCCGCTCTATCGAAATACCGAGGGTCTCCTCCAGCTCCACCAGCGGCAGCTGACCGTTTGCCCGCCAGCCCGTTTCGATGGCTTCGATCGGCGCAACTAATTCATCGACATCCCACTCGTCTTCTATTTCGCCGACGATTTCCTCGAGCATGTCCTCCAGCGTTGCGATGCCTATATAGGTGCCGTGTTCATCAACGACAATCGCCATGTGGGTGCGCGTCGATCGCATGCGCTCCAGCAACGACGAAATCAACAGCGTCGGCGGCACGACGAGCGGCGCCCGCAGCCTCTCCGGCAACGTATTCCAGACATTCTTTTCCTCGGCGACAAACGCAGCGGTCAGGTCCTTGGTTGCCAGCACACCGACAACATTGCCCTTTGCATCGAGCACCGGAAAACGGCTGTGCAAGGTCGTGACGACGATTTCCTTGTTGGTGTCAGCGTCGGAGGTTAGCCGCAGCTTGTCGACGTTAACCCAAGGCAACATGACCTCACGGACCGTCTGGTCGTCGAACAGAAAGGCCTTGCGAATAATTTCCGCGGTTTTTTGTTCGAGTTCACCGTGAGCTTCCGATTCATCGACGATGGCACTGATCTCGTCTTCGGATATGACCTCGTGGTGTGAGCCCCCGCCAACGCCGAGGAGGCTCAGGATTCCTGCGTTGGCGCGGTCCAGGAGCCAGTTAAGTGGGAACACCAGCCAGTAGAACCATTGCAATGGATAGGCCAACGCAAGGGTAACCGGCGTCGGCCTGCGAATCGCGTAAGTCTTCGGCACCTGTTCGCCAACGACAATGTGCAGCGATGAGAAAATCAGGAAGCCCACGATGAAAGAAATAGTGTGCAGCGCCGGTCCCGTGATTCCGAATTTCGACAGCAGCGGTTCCAGTAACGCGGCGACCGCAGGCTCGCCGACCCAGCCGAGGCCCAGCGATGCCATCGTAATGCCCAGCTGGCACGCAGCCAGGTAGGCATCGAGATTGTTATGCATCCGGGCGCTGAGCACTGCGGCACGGCGTTGTTGAGTTACGGCCTGATCGAGCTGAAAGCCGCGGACTTTGACCAGCGCGAATTCAGCCGCGACAAAAAAAGCATTGGCTGCCAGCAAGACCACGACAGCAATGAGGGAATACGTTAATGAGCTCATAGAATACCGTCAGGCAAGAATGAAACTAGCGGGTTATTCGTCATGATGAACCTTCGAATAGAAGATAGTTAGAATCGACGCTCGGCGGCGCATGCGGCTGTGGCCATCGTTACAGGAACCGGCCGGGTTTACCATAATGTGACCCAGGTCAACGTTGGCAACCCCCTGAAAATCCTATAGTGATTCTACATAAGCCATACGCCGCCGGCACCACACTGCGGCATTGGTGCGGAATCATAAGCTAGAGCGAGTTTTCAAATGATGAGCGAGAACAACGGGGCGCAGCATGCGCACCCAACCGAAAATGCCGGTGTGAATGGCGCGGCTGTCAACAATATCGGGGACACGATTCGTATCCGCCGCCCGCCGCGAGTCTTCACTAACGAACATGGTCGGACTATCTGGATGAGCGAAGTAAAACCGGTCGAGCTCGAGATCGAGCCCGACACAGTCGTTAGTACAAGTCCGTACGAATCCGAACGGTCAGTGTCGCTTTAAATCAGGTCGCGGATGCGGCCGTGATTGCTCCAATGGATGCGTCCAGCATCGCGTCAAACTCTTCCTTGGTTTGTTGAGCGCTCAGGCCCTCAGACAATGCCCGTGAAAAACTCGCGACCATGTCGTGGTTACGGGTAAGACGTGCATTGGCTTCATCACGCGAATAACCGCCGGACAGTGCAACAACACGCACGACATTCGGGTGTGCGATGCAGTCGGCGTACAGGTTGTCCTTCTCCGGCAGCGTGAGCTTCAGCATGACCTGCTCGTCGGCACCCAGGCTGTTGAGCTGCTCCATGATCGCTGCATGCAGCAGGTCTTCCGCTTCCGCTTTATCGGGGCAGTGAATGTCGACCTCTGGCTCGATGATGGGCACGAGGCCGGCAGCAACGATCTGCTTGCCGATCTCGAACTGCTGATCGACCACCGCTTTAACGCCAGCCGCATTAGCTTGTTTGATGACAGAACGCATCTTGGTTCCAAACATGCCGTTTGCGTTGGCTTTCTCGAGCAGTTCGGCGAGGTTGGTGATCGGATTCATGATCTGAGCGCCGTCCACCTCATCGGCCAATCCTTTGTCGACTTTAAGGAATGGAGCAACGTTCTTGACGTTCCACAGGTAGGACGCCGTGGACTGTCCGTCGATTTCACGGTCCATCGTGTTTTCGAACAGGATTGCACCCAGGATGCGATCACCACCAAACGACGGGCTCGTGATAATGCGGGTCCGCATCTGGTGCACGACGTCGAACATTCCATCGTCGTCGGACCATGCGTCTTCGGTCACACCATAGAGGCCCAGGGCTTTTGGCGTGCTGCCGCCACTTTGATCCAGGGCGGCGATGAATCCGGCGGCGTTCTTTGCTTTTTCCAGTTGTTTTTCGAAGTTGCTCACTTTGACTCTCTATTAGTAGGGGTTGGCTGGGAGATTTGAGAGCAGGATTGTACAGCAAGCGCACGGAATAGTGGGGGTAGTGGAAACCGAGGTGCCCGGAGTCCACAACCGATGCGGCCGGAAATCGCCCTCAACTAGCTAATATTCGCCGGCCTCATGCACAATGGGCGAATGAAATACACGGCCGCAAAGCTGGTGCGCCATGCACTGGAAAACATTGGTGCCGAATTCACGTTCGGCATTCCTGGTGTACACAACATCGAGCTGTACGACGAGCTGAAGTCCTCGGAGACGATCCGCCCGGTTCTCGTCACCCACGAGGGCGGCGCCGCTTTCATGGCGGACGCGATCAGTCGCGTTGGCGATTCCATCGGTGTGCTGGCCATCGTTCCGGCGGCAGGCATCACGCACGCGATGAGCGGAATCGGGGAGGCTTACCTCGACGGTGTGCCAATGTTGGTTATTTCCGGCGGTATTCGCACCGATATGGTGCAAAAATTCCAGCTGCACGACGTCGATCAACAGGCGCTCATGATGCCGCTGACCAAGGCGACCTACCGTATCGATCATTACGAGGACGCAATTCCGACCATCTACGAGGCCTACCGCACGGCGACGGAAGGTGAACCGGGACCGGTCTTCATCGAGCTGCCCGCTAATTTGCAGCTGCTTACGGGTGAAGTTGATGAGATGCCGGGCTTTGAGGCCCGGGCCGAATCGCCTTTTGCCGATGCTGAGGCGCTCCGAAAAGCGGCGGAGCTGCTGGTTGCCGCCGAGCGCCCGGGTATCTTCGTCGGCTGGGGCGCTCGCCATGTCTGGGCAGACATAGCGCGAATCGCCGAACATCTGGCATCGCCAGTGGCTACGACGCTGCAGGGGTTGGCGGCGTTTCCTGCGGATCATCCACTGCATGCCGGTATGGGATTCGGTCGCTCTGCCGTTCCGGCCGCCGAGAACGCATTCAAGGACTGTGATGCGATGCTCGCTGTCGGCACCCGTTTTGCTGAAATTTGCACCGGCAGCTACGGCTCGGTGCCTCCCGAAAACCTGGTACACATCGACATCAACCCGGACGCGCTCAATGCCAACTATCCAGCGAAGGTGGCGGTAGCCGCTGATGCGCGCGTCGCCGTGCCGGCGCTGGCCGATGCGATCTGTGCACACGGCCAGCCGCGCGACAATGCGACGGTGGCAGCACAACTTGCGAAGGATAAAGCGGCGTACCGCAAAGAGTGGCGTGATCACAAGAGTGATGGCCGCGTAAATCCGTGCTTGTTTTTCGACGCGCTGCGAGAGCAGCTTGAAGACGATGCGATCGTTGTCGCTGACGATGGCAATCACACGTTTCTCACTGCCGAGCTGTTGCCGATACACACCGGGGGATCCTATTTCTCACCCACCGACTTCAACTGTATGGGTTACTGCGTGCCCGCGACGATTGCGGCGAAGCTCGCCAAACCCGAAAAACAGGTTGTCGGGATTGTTGGTGATGGCGCGTTCCTGATGACGGGTCTGGAATCCGTAACGGCTGTATCAAATCAGCTCGGTGTGGTCTGGTTTGTTTTTAACGACGGTGAGCTTGCGCAGATTGCGCAGGCACAGGAAATACCCTATCAACGCAGCACCTGCACGACGATTGGCTCACTGGACTATGAGGCTTTCGCCAAGGCGACGGGTTGTGCCTACGTCGGTATCGATACCAATGACGGCATCCCTGATGGTATTGCGGCGGCGTTCAAAACGGCGTCTGAAAACCAGCCGGTTATTGTCAACGTGCGAATCGATTATTCGAAGAAAACTCGCTTTACGACAGGTACCCTAAAGACCAACCTGGATCGATTCGACACGCGCACCAAGGTGCGCATGATCGGTCGCGCGTTATACAGAAAAGTGTTCGGTGCCTAGAGCAGCTTTCGCATCAGGTTGAACTTCATCTTCGTGTATGGCGCGTAGCGCAGGGCGAAATCCGGCCACCAGCCGCGCTTCATGACAGCCTTCATATGGCTGAAGGTCTGGAAGCCGTGCTCTCCCGAATACGCGCCCATCCCGCTGGCGCCTACGCCGCCGAACGGCAGCTCGTCGACCGCCATGAACATCATCGTGTCGTTGATGCAGGTACTGCCGCAGCTGACCTTGCTGACGAAGCGGTCCTCGGCTGCGGAATCTTTCGTGAAGACGTAGGCTGCCAGCGGCTTGTCACGGCCACGGATGAACGCAATGGCATCGTCCAGACTCTCGACGCGCAGCACCGGCAGGATGGGACCGAAGATCTCCTCCTGCATGATCGCGCTGTCCGCATCGACATTCGTCAAGACCGTCGGCGCGATGTACTTCGTATCCCGATCGCGCTGCCCGCCGACGGCCACGGTTCCGGACGGCAGCAGGGCGCTGAGGCGATCGAAGTGGCGTTCGTTAATGATGCGGCCGTATGAGTCGGAGGCGGCCGGGTCATCGCCGTACATTTCGCGAGCGGCCTTTTCGATCAGGGGCACCAGCTTCGCCTCGGTCGCGGCATCGGTCAGCACGTAATCCGGAGCGATGCAGGTCTGACCCGCATTCGTGAATTTGCCCCAGGTAATGCGGCGTGCGGCCGTCTCCAGGTTGGCATCGGGTAGCACGACGCAAGGACTCTTGCCGCCGAGTTCTAGTGTCACTGGTGTGAGGTTTTTCGCGGCTGCTGCCATAACAATGCGTGCGACGTTGCTGTTGCCTGTGTAAAGAATGTGATCGAAGGGCAGCTCCAGTAAAGCTGTCGTCTCAGGTACCGCGCCTTCCACAACACGCACGCAGTCGGTGTCCATGTATTCCGGAATGAGTTTGGCGATGAGTTGCGATGTCGCCGGCGAAAGCTCCGAGGGCTTCAGGACCGCGCAATTGCCGGCGGCGATGGCCGCCGCATACCCGGCGAGCGTTAGCTGCAGCGGATAGTTCCACGCGCCGATAATAAGCACGGTGCCCAGCGGTTCGGGTTGTAACCAGCTTTTGCCCGGCATGGCGATCAGCGGTGTGTGCACCCGACGCGGTTTCGTCCAGCGCTTCAGGTTTTTTCGGTAGTACGCCGCGTCACCGGCGACGTAGGCGATCTCGGCAGTCCAGGATTCCAGTCCATGCCTGCCGAGATCCTGATGTAGAGCATCGATGATGTCGCCCTCCCGCTCTTTCATCATGCGTTCGAGGGCCTTGAGTTGCTCTTCGCGCCAGGCGAGATCGTGCGTGCGACCACTGTGGAACGTGGCTCCCAGGTCAGCGAATATCGCGGCGAAATTCGGTGCGGTTGCGGCTGAAGTCTCGATACTTGCGGGGGCTGGCTGAGTCATTATTGTGGTCCAAAGATACCAGATAAGGTGTGAATAGGGCTTTCTTTGACCGTATTGTACGGCACAATTGGCGTGCCGAATACTCGTTGCAATCGTCAACGAACGGCGCCGATGAAATGGTCGCGCGGGAAGCGCACTGGTTGCCAATCGTGCAATCGTCAGGCGTCGTCTGGCGTTTCTGACTTCGGGAGTTTTTGTGGGGCCACTCAAGGGATTCAAGATTGTCGAGATCGCGGGTATCGGCCCGGGGCAACTCTGCGGCATGCTGCTGGCGGACATGGGGGCGGACCTGATTCGTATCAACAGACCGGAAGATGGACGGGCGGCACCGACAATTCCGGACGAATACGACCTGATGAATCGCAGTCGACCCACCCTGACGGTCGACCTGAAAGACCAACGGGGCGTTGGGCTGGTGCTGCGGCTTTGTCAGGAAGCGGACGCGCTGTTCGAAGGATTCCGTCCCGGCGTCATGGAATCGTTGGGCCTCGGACCGACGGAATGCATGACTGAAAACGAACGCCTGGTCTATGGACGAATGACCGGCTGGGGCCAATCGGGTCCGCTGGCCAATACCGCGGGTCATGACACAAACTACATCGCGCTTTCCGGCGCGCTCGGCAGTATCGGTGAACCTGATCGGCCACCACCGCTGCCGTTAAACCTGGTGGGTGACTTCGGTGGCGGTGCGTTGTATCTCGCGATGGGGTTGCTCGCGGCGATGCTTGAAGCGACGCGCTCTGGCAAGGGCCAGGTCGTCGACGCTGCAATTGTGGATGGCGCGGCCTCGATGATGACGATGTTTTACGGGGCGTTGGCGAGTGGCCAATGGGCCGATCGTCGGAACAGTAACCTGCTCGACGGAGCCGCGCCGTTCGCGAGTTGCTATGAAACGCTGGACGGTGGCTACGTGGCGGTTTGCGCACTGGAGAATCGGTTCTTCCGGGTTTTGCTCGAGGCAATGAGCATTAGCGACATAGACCCTGCCGAGCAATACCAGCCGGAACGATGGGCGGAGCATCGTGCAGTATTGAAAAAAGCGTTCAAAAGCAAAAACCGTGACGAATGGGCAGAAGTCTTTGCCGTTATTGATGCCTGCGCGGCACCCGTGCTATCGCTCGGCGAGGCGCCGCGGCATGCACATAATATCGCTCGCAAAACATTCATCGCGATCGACGGTATCGAGCAGCCGGCACCGGCACCGCGTTTTTCACGTACGCCGTCCGAGGTCAGGTATGGTCCGGTCGAAGACGACGAGCTGTCCCGTCAGGCGCTGTCGGACTGGGGCCTCACTGCGGGCGAGATACAGGTTTTTTGTGGGTAATACGTACGTACGCATCGGTATGGGTCCGGCGCAGTGATTTCGGTAGCCTTACTATTGAATTATCATCGAACACCGGGTCCGTGACCTCGGACCGGAGCAACAGCCATGCCAAAACTGACCCAGAGTTACACCTGCGGTGCCTCGAGCACGCCAATAATCTACGAGACGATCGGCAACTATTTCGAGCGCATCGTCGAGCAGTTTCCAGACACGGAAGCCGTCGTTGCCTGTCACCAGAACGTGCGCTGGAGTTATGCCGAGTTCAATCGCCGAATTGACGACCTGGCCACCGGGCTCTTAAGTCTCGGAATCGAAGCCGGCGATCGTGTCGGAGTCTGGGGTCCGAATACGTCAGAGTGGGTACTCACACAAATGGCGACGGCAAAGATCGGCGCTATTCTCGTCAACATCAACCCCGCTAACCGCTTGTTCGAACTCGAGTACACGCTGAACAAGGCTGGTTGCAAAGTGCTCATCAGTGACGAAGCGTTCAAGAGCAGCAAGTATCTCGAGATGCTGTACGCGCTGGCGCCGGAACTGAATACTTGTGCCCCTGGCAAGCTCCGGGCAAAAAAACTACCGGTGCTCGAGATTGTGATTCGCATGGGCGATGAGGCGTCGCCCGGTATGTTTAATTTTGTCGCTGTCACCTCGATGGGCGGCGATGCCGAGCGAGAGCGGCTGGCAGCACTGCGCACCGAACTGCGACCGGACGACCCGATCAATATCCAGTTCACGTCGGGAACCACGGGCAGCCCAAAGGGCGCCACGCTGACCCATTGCAACATTCTTAACAACGGTTACCTGACGGGCGCCGGCATGCAGCTAACACCAGCGGATCGTTTGTGCATGCCCGTACCGTTGTATCACTGCTTCGGCATGGTGCTCGGTAACCTCGCGTGCTTTTCTCATGGCGCGACCGTCGTGTATCCGAGCAAGGTTTTCGATCCTGAGTCGACGTTGCGGGCAGTCCAGGACGAGCGCTGCACCGCTCTGCACGGCGTACCGACCATGTTCGTCACCGAACTCAGTCACCCGGATTTCGACAGTTTCGATTTACGGAGCCTGCGAACCGGCGTGATGGCCGGCGCACCCTGTCCGGTGGATGTGATGAAGCGTGTGATCTCCGACATGCACATGAAGCACATCCTGATTGGTTACGGCCAAACTGAGCTGAGCCCGGTCAATCACCTGACGCTACCGGACGATCCTCTGGAAAAACGCGTCGAAACCGTCGGCCGGGCCGTAGCCTGGCTGGAGGTCAAACTCGTTGACCCGGAGGGTCGTGTTGTCCCGATCGGCGAGCGCGGCGAAGTCTGCACGCGGGGCTATTCCGTCATGCTCGGGTACTGGGAAGATGAGGAACAGACGCGAGCGACCATCGATGAGGCGCGCTGGCTGCACTCGGGCGACCTCGGGACGATGGACGAGGACGGCTACCTGCAGATTGTTGGCCGCATCAAGGACATGATCATTCGTGGCGGCGAAAACGTGTATCCGCGCGAAGTCGAAGAGTTTCTTTATACCCACGCAGCGATCAGTGAAGTGCAGGTATTCGGTATCCCGGACCCGAAGATGGGCGAAGAAGTGTGCGCCTGGATACAACTCGAGGACGGGTGCTCACTGTCCGAAGACGATGTCAAAGCGTTCTGTAAAGGTCAGATAACGCATTTCAAGATTCCGACATACGTGCGCTTCGTTGAGG
>CAZTQL010000047.1:0-6497 GCA_964615665.1 uncultured Woeseiaceae bacterium
GAAGATCTCGGCTTCATGCACCTGCATCCGTTCCGTTATCGGGTGCTGGAAAAAACCCTCAAGAAAAGCAGAGGTAACCAGCGGCAGATCGTCAACCGCATCTCGAGTCAACTGCAAAAAGCGATGGCGGAAGACGGCATCGAAGGCGACGTCTACGGACGCGAGAAGCACCTTTACAGCATCTACAAAAAGATGGCCGAGAAGAAACGCTCTCTGTCTGATGTGGTGGACGTTTACGGCTTCCGCATCATCGTCGACGACGTCAACACCTGCTATCAGACACTGGGGCTGGTGCATCAGATGTACAAGCCGATGCCTGGTCGCTTCAAAGACTACATCGCGATACCCCGCATCAACGGCTACCAGTCGCTGCACACGACGCTGTTCGGCCCCAAGGGCCTGCCCCTCGAGGTACAGATTCGAACACGCCAGATGAACCGCGTCGCCGAGTCTGGCGTGGCCTCGCACTGGATTTACAAAGCGGATGAAAAGTCGGACGCCACACCGCAGCGACGAGCGCGCGAGTGGTTATCCAACCTTGCCGAGCTGCAAAAGTCGGGTACGCCGGAGGAGTTTCTCGAAAGCGTTAAAGTCGACTTGTTTCCAGACAAGATCTACGTGTTTACGCCGAAAGGCGACATCCTGCCGCTGCCAAAGGGTGCCACCACGGTCGACTTCGCTTACGCCGTGCATACGGACGTCGGCAATCGCTGCGTGTCAGCGAAAATCGATCGCAACCTGGTGCCTTTGCGCACGCCATTACAGAACGGCCAGACCGTCGAGATCATCACATCGAAAGGCGCCAAGCCCAATCCGAACTGGCTGACGTTCGTGCACTCGGCAAAAGCGCGTACGGCAATCCGCAATCACATGAAGAACCTGCGGACAGCGGAGTCTGTCGACCTCGGCAAGCGGCTACTCGACAAAGCGCTGAAGGACCTCGGTTCGTCGCTGCGTAAAATCGGCAAGGTACGAATGGGGGCGGCGCTCGAGGAGCTAAGCCTCGAGGACTCGTCCCAGCTGTTCGAGCAGCTCGGCCTGGGCGAGCGCCTGGCGCCGGTCATTGCACGCGTGCTGGCGGGCGAAGATGCGGTCACAGAAAATCGCTTAGATAGTGCCAACCTGGTCATCTCCGGCACGGAAGGCATGGTCATCAGTTACGCCAAATGCTGTTACCCGATTCCAGGAGACACCGTCATGGGTTATCTGACGGCCGGGCGCGGGGTTGTCATTCACCGCACCACCTGCGGGAACCTGTCAAACTTCCGAAAACAGCCGGAAAAATGGATTTCTGTAGGCTGGGAAGACGAAATCGAGCGCGAATTTACGAGCCAGATTCAGATAGAAACCCGCAACCGCACCGGCGTGCTTGCCGAAGTGGCGGCCACCATTGCCGACTGCGGCTCTAACATCGAACAGGTTGAGGTCATGGGGCGACACGACGACTGTTCGTTACTGTCGTTCGTCCTTAGCGTCAAGGATCGTACCCACCTGGCAGCCATCATGCGCAATGTCCGCAAGATGCCGAACGTGATACGCGTATCGCGCGACAGTGCGTAACGCCCCAGACCCTGGAAACCCGACCATGAAAAAACAAGCCATACACAGCGATGATGCGCCCGCCGCCATCGGCACCTATTCACAGGCGGTGCAAAGTGGCCAACTGGTCTTTCTGTCCGGCCAGATTCCGCTGCAGCCCGATGACATGACTATTGTCGACGGCGACTTCGCGGCGCGCGCCCGGCAGGTCTTTACCAATCTCGGCGCGGTCGCCGAAGCGGCGGGCGGTGATCTTAACGACATCGTGAAGCTGACGATATTCCTGACCGACCTGAACGACTTTGCGACCGTCAACGCAGTGATGGAGGAGTTCTTCGAGCAACCCTTTCCGGCCCGCGCAGCCGTCGGCGTGGCAGCACTGCCTAAAGGCGTCGACGTCGAAGCCGACGCAATACTCGCGCTGTAAGCGACCATTTGTCGTTAGCGCGACGCTTTAGCACGAAACTTGCGCACGAAACTTGGAAATTATTTTTGACCACTGAACGACAGGCAGCGTTAACCGAGTTGCGGGGCGTCGGTCCGGCGCTTGCTGAAAAACTGGCGAAGCTTGGCTTATCTTGCGTCGAGGATCTGCTGTTCCTGCTGCCGCTGCGCTACGAGGATCGAACACGGCTCGTAAAGATCGGCGCACTGATCGCTGGTTCCAGAATGCTGGCCAGCGGTGAAGTATTGCTCGCTGAAACCGTCTATCGCGGACGGCGTAATTTACTGGTGCGCATCAGCGACGGTAGCGGCCAACTCACCTTACGTTTTTTTCATTTCTCGCGACAACAGCAGGCACAGTTTCAGGTCGGCGCCCGCGTAGCCTGTTTTGGCGAAGTACGTCGGGGTTCTGCCGGATTCGAAATGATTCATCCGGAGTATCGGCTACTGCGGGAAACGCAGAGCCCTGTGACGACCGATTCGTTGACACCGATCTACCCGGCGACCGAGGGCGTACAGCAGGGCCGCCTTCGCAACCTGACGGACCAGGCGTTGCGCGCAATGCAGGCGGCGCCTCCCGCCGAGCTCCTGCCACCGGATATCACGCGCAAACTGGGTATGCCATCGCTGGCCAGTGCGATTCATTACCTGCACCGACCGCCACCCGATGCCGACGTAAACGTCATGTCGCAGGGACGGCACCCCTGCCAGCAACGACTGGCCTTCGAGGAGCTACTCGCCCATTACCTGAGTTTGCGCAGCTTGCGCGCACTCGCCGCAACGGATGCAGCGCCAGCACTTGGCGGCGGGAGCGACGAGGTCGGCGCGTTCATTCGCAGCCTGCCGTTTGAGCTAACCGGCGCACAGCAGCGCGTCGTGGCGGAGATTCTTGCGGACCTGGCCCAGCCGCATCCCATGATGCGCCTGATTCAGGGCGACGTGGGCTCCGGCAAGACCGTCGTCGCCGCGATCGCGTGCATCAAGGCGGTCGCCTGCGGCGTGCAAACGGCGATCATGGCACCGACAGAAATTCTTGCCGAGCAACACTGGCGCAGCTTCTCCTCCTGGTTCGAGCCGCTCGGTATTACGCCCGCATGGCTGACGGGCAGCCAGCGCGCTGCGGCACGGCGCGAAGCGCTGCAATCAATTGCTGACGGCAGCGCACAGGTGGTAGTTGGTACTCACGCGTTGTTCCAGGAAGGTGTTGATTTTAAGAAACTCGCGCTCGTGATTATCGATGAACAGCATCGATTCGGCGTACACCAGCGCATGGCGTTGCGTGACAAGGGAGTCAGCAGTGCCGGCCATCCGCACCAGCTCGTTATGACCGCAACGCCCATTCCTCGCACCCTGGCAATGGCCGCGTATGCGGATCTGGATACGTCGGTCATCGATGAGCTGCCGCCCGGCCGCCAACCGGTATCAACGATTGCCGTGCCCGAGTCACGGCGTGGCGACATTGTCGAGCGCGTGCGCTCTGCCTGCCGCAGCGGCCTGCAGGCCTATTGGGTGTGCCCTCTGATCGAGGAGTCTGAGGTCCTCGATTACCAGGCTGCCGAGGCCAGCTACCAGATGCTGGCCGAGGCGCTGCCTGAACTGCGAGTCGGGCTGGTTCACGGCCGCATGCGTCCCGCCGAGAAAGAGCGCGGGATGCGTGCGTTCAAGGACGGCCTGATTCAACTGCTGGTGGCGACCACCGTCATCGAGGTAGGCGTCGACGTGCCCAATGCCAGCCTGATGATTATTGAAAACTCCGAGAGAATGGGGCTTTCGCAACTGCACCAGCTCCGGGGTCGTGTCGGTCGCGGCACGGCCATGAGCCACTGTGTGCTGCTTTACAAACCCCCACTGGGCGGCATCGCCCGTCAGCGGCTTGCCATACTGCGAGAGACCAACGATGGTTTCGTCGTTGCACAAAAAGACCTCGAGCTGCGTGGGCCGGGCGAACTGCTGGGCACGCGGCAGACCGGCTTGCCTGAGTACCGTATCGCCAACCTGGTTCGTGATGCCGAACTGATGCCGCAGGTACAGATAACGGCCGAGACGCTTCAGAGTAGTGCGCCAACAACGGCAACCGCAATTGTGCGGCGCTGGCTTGGAGATGCGGGGCGCTACGGCAAGGTGTAGTGCAACCAGAAGCGACCGCCGTACAGCGGCGGTGAAACTCCCACAAACACGACGCGTGGCGTACACTACCGGCCATGCAGCGCACGACCGGTCACGACTTCTCACCTGGGCTCGTCAACCAGCTACGTAATTACGCAACGCTGATGCGGATCGACAAGCCTGTCGGCATCTGGCTCTTGCTGTGGCCGACATTATGGGCGCTATGGATCTCCGCTGACGGCGCGCCCGATCAGGGGCTGTTCATTATTTTTGTCGCCGGCGTCTTCATCATGCGTTCTGCCGGTTGTGTGCTTAACGACTTTGCCGATCGCAATATCGACCCCTATGTTGAGCGCACTCGTGACCGGCCAATTGCCTCCGGCGCCGTTGCGCCGCTCGAGGCGCTGACACTGTTTGCGGCGTTAGCGCTCATTGCCATCGGGCTTGCGACAATGCTGAACCGGCCCGCGCAGTTGCTGGCCATCGTCGGCGCCGTGCTGACGATCCTGTACCCGTTCATCAAGCGCTTCGTGTCGGTCCCGCAGTTTGTGCTCGGGCTCGCGTTTGGCTGGGCCGTGCCGATGGCGTTTGCCGCACAAACGGGGCAGACCTCCGAACTTGCCTGGCTGGTTTTCGGGACCACGGTGATCTGGGCGGTTATTTACGACACGTTCTATGCGATGGTCGACCGTGATGATGACGAGAAGATCGGCGTCAAGTCGACCGCCATCCTGTTTGGGGAAGCCGACTTGTTCATTATCGGCAGCCTGCAGCTTTTGATGCTGGTTGCGCTCGTGTTTGTTGGCCAGCGCGCCGGTTTGGGTGGCTGGTATTACCTGTCAGTTGGCGGTGCAGGAGCTTTAATGGCCTGGCATCAGTGGCTGGCCCGTAGCCGCGAGCCGGCAGGGTGTTTTACCGCGTTCCTGCAAAACCACTTTATCGGCATGGTGGTGTTTCTCGGCATCGTGCTGCACTACACGTTCAACCCGGCTGTCTTGAGTTAGGTCAGGCCGCACGAGCGACCGCGGCGACGCTGACCTTGGCCACGCCATGTTCGAGCAATGCCAGCGCAAGGTGGCGCGTCGTTGCTCCCGTCGTAATCACATCATCAACGAGCAATACGTGGCGTGCCACGATGCGCTTCTTGACGACGAACGCACCGCGTAAATTTCGATTGCGCGCGCTCGCGGACAGGCCGGATTGCGCCGCGGTCGCTCGGCACCTTGCAACACCACCGATAACCTGCAAACCGGTGCGTCGCGAAAGGGGCTTACAGAGCTCGTTCGCCTGGTTGAAGCCGCGATAAGCCAGGCGCCGCCAATGCAGCGGCACCGGTAGCAGCGCGTCAACCTCATGGCGCAGTTGGCCCAGCGCGCCCAGCAGCAACTCTGCGAACGCGGGCGCGTAAAAGAGCTGGCGCCTGAACTTCAGCGCTTTCAGGCCGGCATCGACCGGAAACTCGTACAGAAGCGGCGCGACAGTAACGCTCACCGGCGGTGGTTTGGCCTGGCATGAACCGCAGCAAGTACCCGCCGCCGGCAGACCGGGCAATGGCTCGGCGCAGCGAACGCAAGCGTGTTCCAGCCACGGCAGATCAGCGGTGCACCCGGCGCAGACGTTAAGCTTGCCGGAAGCCAGGCGAGTACCGCAGAACGCACAGCGCGGCGGCATGACGGCGTTGTCGACTTGCAGCCAGGTTGATCGCGCCGTATCGCAAGTGATACGGAGGATTTTCTTCCAGCGCATGACATCAATTTAACGTTGCTGACGATCCTCGCGCCCGACCCGTTCCTGGGCAGATCGTGGCAATTCTATTTTCAAGACATGCTAGCGTTGTTGCCCGCGATTCAAGCCTTGCAAAAAACCATGGACGACCGCTTTCTTCTCAATAGCAGCGACGTGCGGCGGCGCTTTGATCGCGCGGCCGACACGTTTGGTACCGCCGATTTTGTGCATGGCGTCACTCGAGACGGCCTGCTCACTCGAATGCGGCCATTACGCATCGACGCGAAAACGGTTCTCGATCTGGGTGCCGCTACCGGAAGCGCTACAGCACTGTTGCGCAAGCGATTCGGGGGCGCCCATGTCGTCTCTCTGGACCTGTCTCGCAACATGTTGCGTCAACGCAAGCGCCGACGTCGTTGGTTTACTCGTACCTCGAGCGTGCAGGCCGATGCGCAGCGCCTGCCGTTTGCAGACCAGTCCTTTGACGTCGTTTTTGCAAACCTGCTGCTGCCCTGGGTCAATGATCCCGCGGCAGTCCTTGCCGAGGTCTCTCGCGTGCTGCGCAAGGGCGGTGTGCTGGCGTTTGCGACGCTCGGACCGGACAGCCTCAAGCAACTGTCGCGCGCCTGGGGTGATGTCGATAATCACGCCCATGTGAACCAGCCCCATGTGAACCAGCCCCA
>CAZTQL010000047.1:6597-18584 GCA_964615665.1 uncultured Woeseiaceae bacterium
CCCATGTGAACCAGCCCCATGTGAACCAGCCCCACGTGCACCGTTTCCTCGACATGCACGATATCGGTGATGCGCTGGTACGCGCCGGTCTCGCCGACCCGGTGCTGGACGTTGACCGCCTCACGGTGAAGTATCCGGATGCCAGGCGGCTGTTCCGCGACCTGACGCTGTCAGGGTCGCGTAACTCTCTGGCGGGCCGACGCCGCGGGCTCCTCGGAAAGGGGCAATTCAGCCGGCTGGTCGCGGCATTATCCGAAGCCTCGCCCGGGGCAGGCATCGAGATCGACCTGGAGCTCGTCTACGGTCATTGCTGGAGTACCGGCCCACGGAATGAGCCCGGTAATTTCCGCATTGACGCAACCGCGATACCGCGACGACGCTGATCGTGGCGGCGGTTCTTTGAAATTGTAATGATTTAGTCACAGTCTAAATCATAAGCCGTTGTTAAATAAGAATTAATCTCACCAAGAATCAGGGCCTCATGATTGCACGGCAGATGCGATTTGAGTAAACTGCGGCAGCTTATATGCCCGGCCTGGCCGGTCAGATAGGTCGACAGGCGAATCCCCGGAGTCACTGGGGCCAACTGAACCTGACTGTTATCAGTACTCGCCATATCCAGTTTAGTAATGCAGTGCGATCGCCACGGCGTTTCGCAGGGTGAATGATCAATGTTAGGAAAATGGTTTTTGAGCTTGCTGGGCATCACTTTCGCGGGCGCGGCGCAGGCCGAATGGGCGTTGAACATGCGCACCGGCGTCACGGATTTGAGTGCGGAAACTTACGATCTGCACATGATGGTGTTCTGGTGGTGCGTGGGGATCGGTGTCGTCGTTTTCGGCGCCATGATCTATTCCCTCATCAAGCACCGCAAGTCGGTCGGCGCCAAGCCCGCCAAATTCACGCACAGCATGACGGCGGAAATTCTCTGGACCGCCGTGCCCGTCGTCATCCTCCTGATTATGGCGATTCCGGCGGCTGAAACGCTGGTTAAACTCGAGGACTCGCGAGATCCCGACATCACGATTGTCGTCACAGGCTACCAGTGGCGCTGGCATTACAAGTACCAGGACGAGGATCTCGAATTTTACTCGAGCCTCGCGTTGCCGAGCCTCGAAGCGCGCGGCAAGCAGTCGGGCATCGATCCGCATACGGTTGACAACTATCTGCTGGAGGTCGATCACCCGGTGGTCGTACCCGTTGGCGCGAAGGTCCGCGTGTTAGTGACCTCTAGCGATGTGGTGCACAGCTGGTGGGTCCCGGACCTGGCCATCAAGAAGGATGCCATCCCGGGCATGGTCAATGAAGCATGGTTCCGCGCCACCGAGACCGGCACTTTCCGCGGCCAGTGCACCGAGCTGTGCGGCCGTGGCCACGGCTACATGCCGATTGTCGTCGAGGTCGTAGAGCCTGACGCTTACCAGGCCTGGGTCGATACGCGTACCGACAATGATGCGCAGGTAGCAAGCGCACAATAATTTGAGAGATTCAGTCATGCCGCCAGCGGCGGCATGCAGATGGAGATAGACAGTATGGCAACGGTAGCAGCAGACATCACCGACCACCACGATGATCACGGCCCGGCAAAGGGCATCGGTCGCTGGTTGTTCTCAACCAACCACAAGGACATCGGCACGATGTACCTGGTGTTCAGCCTGACGATGTTCTTCATCGGTGGTGCCATGGCCATGGTTATTCGCTCCGAGCTCGCCGTGCCGGGGTTGCAGCTTGTGGATCCCGGGTTCTTCAACTCGATGACGACGATGCACGCGCTGATTATGGTATTCGGCGCCGTGATGCCGGCGTTTGTCGGCCTCGCTAACTGGATGATCCCGCTGATGATCGGCGCACCCGACATGGCATTGCCGCGCATGAACAACTGGTCATTCTGGATCCTGCCGGTTGCGTTCGGCATCCTGCTGTCGACGCTATTGATGCCGGGCGGCGCGCCTGCTGGCGGCTGGACGATGTATCCGCCGCTCATTCTGCAAACCGGCGATGCCTTTCCGTTTCTGATCTTCTCTGTGCACCTGATGGGCATCTCGTCGATCATGGGTTCGATTAACGTCATCGTAACGATCATCAACATGCGCGCGCCGGACATGTCGCTCTTGAAAATGCCGATGTTCGTCTGGACCTGGCTGATTACGGCTTACCTGCTGATCGCCGTGATGCCGGTGCTTGCTGGTGCGGTAACCATGTTGCTGACCGACCAGTTCTTTGGCACCAGCTTCTTTTTGGCCGCCGGCGGCGGTGACCCGGTCATGTTCCAGCATATCTTCTGGTTCTTCGGGCATCCCGAGGTTTACATCATGATCCTGCCGGCGTTCGGCGTCGTATCCGAGATCATCCCGACGTTTTCCAGAAAGCCGCTGTTTGGCCACGACTCGATGGTCTACGCGGCCTCATGTATTGCTTTCCTGTCGTTCATCGTCTGGGCGCATCACATGTTCACGGTCGGCATGCCGCTCACCGGGCAGCTCTTCTTCATGTTCGCCACCATGCTGATCGCGGTACCAACCGGCGTGAAAGTCTTCAACTGGATTGCAACGATGTGGCGCGGGTCGATGACCTTCGAAACGCCGATGCTGTTCTCACTGGCGTTCGTGTTCCTGTTTACGATCGGCGGTTTCTCGGGCGTGATGCTCGCGATCACGCCGGCCGACATCCAGTACCACGACACCTATTTCGTGGTCGCGCATTTCCATTACGTGCTGGTGCCCGGTTCGGTCTTCGCCATTATGGCAGCGGCCTACTACTGGATGCCGAAATGGACCGGCCACATGTACAACGAAACGCTGGGTAAGATGCATTTCTGGGCGTCGACCATATTCGTTAACCTCACATTCTTCCCCATGCACTTCCTGGGCTTGGCCGGCATGCCGCGCCGCATCCCCGATTACTCAACACAGTTCGCGGACTTCAATGCGATTGCCAGCATCGGCGCCATCGGTTTCGGTCTGTCGCAGCTACTCTTTGTCGGGGTTGTGCTTACCGCGTGGAAAGGCAGCAAGGCGACCGATCGCGTCTGGGAGGGCTCGCATGGCTTGGAGTGGACCGTGCCTTCGCCGGCGCCTTACCACACCTGGGAAACACCACCGCAGGCCGGTATCTCGAATGAAGCTTTCGATTGAACATGGACGACGCAGAACGCAAAAAGAATATTCGCCGCACCGCGTTGATCGTGGGCGCGATTGCGCTCGCGTTTTACGTGGGCTTCATCATGATGGGTGTGCTGCGGTCCTGAATGGGCTGACGATTCTCGATGAGTGACTCGGACAACAACCTGAATAGCGAGAACTACTCGCTGCTACGTCGCCTGCTGGTGATGGCCGTGGCTATGTTTGCGTTCGGCTTTGCGCTCGTCCCGCTTTACGACGTGTTCTGCGAAATCACCGGGTTTGGCGGACGTACCAATGAGTCGGCCGCGATCGTCGAGGAGTCTCCGGACCTGAGCCGGCAAATCCGCGTTGAGTTTGTGACAACGACGAACTCGCACGCACCGTTCGAGTTCGGCGCGGACATCGATAGCATGACCGTGAACCCCGGCAAGATGTATTTCGCGACCTTTACGGCGAAGAACCTGACGGGCGACGACAAGATCGCTCAGGCCGTGCCAAGCGTGTCGCCGGTCTCTGCTGCGGCGTATTTCAAGAAGATCGAGTGCTTCTGTTTTACAAGCCAGGAATTCACGGCAAATGAAGAGCGGGCGATGCCGCTCCAGTTCATTGTCGATCCCGACCTGCCCGACTATGTCGACACAATCTCGCTGCAATACACTTTTTTTGACACCGCACCTCAAGCGGCCAATAACTCGCTTTGATTTGAGAACCTGAAAACCATGACGACAAACACAGACGATCGTTACTACGTCCCGCACGGCAGCCACTGGCCGATTGTTGGCTCGCTTGGACTGCTCCTCCTGATGACCGGAGTGTCGAGCTGGCTGAACGGCGCGGATGCCGGCTTCTATGTCATGCTGGCCGGCTTCGCGGTCATCATTTTTATGATCACCGGCTGGTTCGGCGCGGTCATCAGTGAAAGCCAGAGCGGCCTCTACAATGCGCAGGTCGACAAGTCGTTTCGCCAGGGGATGTTCTGGTTCATCTTTTCCGAAGTGATGTTCTTCGCGGCATTCTTCGGCGCGCTCTTTTATGCGCGCAACATGTCGATACCCTGGCTCGGCGGCTCCAGCAACAACTTCTTCACCAACCTGCTGCTATGGGAAGGTTATGAAAGTACCTGGCCAACTAATGGCCCCGGCGCCGTTGGTGGAGAGTACGAAGCAATGCCACCGTTTGGCCTGCCACTCATCAACACGGCGTTGCTGTTGACCAGTAGTATCACGGTCACCATCGCTCACCATGCGCTGCTCGCCGGTAAGCGCACCCAGTTGTCAGTTTTTCTCGCCGCGACATTCCTGCTTGGCTTCGTCTTCGTCTATCTGCAGGGCGTCGAGTATGTGCATGCCTACGAAGAAATGAACCTGCGAATGACGTCCGGCATTTACGGGTCGACGTTTTTCATGTTGACAGGATTTCACGGCATGCACGTGACGATCGGCGCTATCATGCTGACGATCATGTTTTTCCGCGTGCTGAAAGGTCACTTCACGCCGCAGCATCATTTTGCTTTCGAGGCCGTCGCCTGGTATTGGCACTTCGTCGACGTAGTCTGGATCGGCCTGTACGTGTTCGTCTACTGGATGTAGCGAGAGAGTCGCCGGTTAGCGGCAGCCCATTGTTGCCGCGGCATGAATTGTAGAACGGGCGCTGAAGCGCCCGTTTTGCGCTATGAACTTACTGCGCCAGCGGCTGGATCCAGCCAAGGAAGTAGGAAGAGATGAGAAACAGGATCAGAACCAGCGACAGGCCAACCCTGATCTGTAAAGCACGCAACATTTTCGGGGAGTCCGCATCTTCGCGACGCAGGTAAAAAAGCCCCGTGCCGAGGCTGATGACAATGGCGGCCAGCAGTATCAAGACGATGAATTTCATAACAACACCCCTTCGAGCGTTTAGTATAACGTGAACATGCAAACCAAGAAGCCATTGCCCGCCTGGCTGCCGCTGATTGTCGGCGCAATACTCGTTGTGCAGTTTGCAGGGCTGGGCGTGTGGCAGATCAGCCGCGGTCTCGAAAAGCGTGCCAGCCAGCAGGCGTTTCGCCAGGAGACCGGCTTTGCCGCCTGGCAGGACGGCATGGAGGTTCGATCGTACCAGCGCCTCAAGGCAAGTGGCACTTATGACGGTGCGCACCAGTTGCTGCTGGAGAACATCATCATCAACAGCCGCTACGGTCATTACGTCATCACGCCACTGCTATCAACGAATGATGAGCCGGCTCTGCTCGTTAATCGTGGCTGGATCGAAAAAACAGGCGGCGATCTCGACGTCGGCCTGTTGGCCACGCCCGAGGGTCGCATCACCGTTCGCGGTCGCGCCGGGTCCCTGCCTCGCGCGGGCTACAAGATGGGTGACGCCATCGATACGGCAACCGACTGGCCCAGAGCGGCGGTGTATCCGACGCTGGACGAGGTCGCGACTGCGCTCGGACACGAGGTACAGCCCTTCGTACTGCTCATGGACCACGAGGAAGTGCATGGCTTTTACCGTCACTGGGTGCCGACCGAGTTTGGGCCCGGCAAGCATTTCGGCTACGCTGTTCAGTGGTTCGCAATGGGCGCAGTGTTGGCTGGGCTATTGCTCTGGAATTACCGCAAGAAAAGCTTCTCATCATGACCCCAAAAAAAGACTTTGCCGGCCGCCTGCAGTTAGCACTGATCGCACTCATATTTTTCGGGCCGTTGTTCCTGGCTGCCGGGATGTACTTCACGGGCGTGAGCTTCCAGCCTGCCGGAAGAACCAACAATGGCGATCTGTTGCAGCCAGTCATTCCCATCGCCGACGAATTGCCGGATTCGTCGCTACTCGACAACATCGGTGGCCGCTGGCTGCTGATCTACAGCAACAGCGGCGCCTGCGAAGATGCGTGTAAACGCGCGCTTTATATCTTGCGGCAGTTGCGGTTAACACTCGGCAATGACATGGAGCGACTGGGTCGCGTGTTATTGCGCGTCGAGTCTGCCCCCGATACAGTGGTTCTGGGCGAAAACTATGCCGGCACGATTATTCTCATCGACGATACCCTTAGCGAATGGCTGCAGTCTAAAAAGCCTGAAGCCGCCGCGCCGGGTGGCTATTTTCTCGTCGACCCGCTCGGCAATCTCGTTATGTATTTTCCGCCGGAGATCGACCCGGGTGCGATGGTAGAAGACATCGAGCACCTGCTGGAGCTTTCGCGAATTGGCTGAAAAAATCACAAGAGCGGACACCGACTGGCGCAATTACTTCGAGCTGACCAAGCCTCGCGTGGTCATGCTGATCGTGTTCACCGCAATCGTCGGCATGTTCGTTTCGGTGCCGGGCTGGCCGGGCCTGTCGGCGCTCGTTTTTGGCACGTTGGGTATCGGCCTCGCATCTTCATCGGCTGCTGTTTTCAATCATGTACTCGATGCGCGCATCGACATTCAGATGATGCGGACTCGTGGCCGGCCCTTGCCACAGGGTAAATTGACCCAAAAATCGGCGCTGATATTCGCAAGCATCCTGTGCGTTATCTCGATGATCATCCTGTGGTCACTCGTCAATCCGCTAACCGCCATGCTGACTTTTTGTTCCCTGATCGGTTATGCCGTCATCTACACGGTCTGGTTGAAACGCGCGACACCGCAGAACATTGTCATCGGTGGTGCCGCCGGCGCCGCGCCTCCATTGCTCGGTTGGGTCGCCGTCACCAATGAAATCCACAGCGGTGCACTGCTGCTCTTCCTTATCATTTTCGTCTGGACGCCGCCGCACTTCTGGGCACTCGCGATTGCGCGAAAAGACGAATACGCAAAAGTCGACATACCGATGTTGCCGGTCACGCACGGAGATGCCTACACACGCCTTAACATCCTGCTGTATACGATCCTGCTTGTGCTCGTAACGATTCTCCCGTATTTGATTGGTATGAGCGGCCTGATTTACCTGCTGGCAGCGATTGTGCTCGACGCGCGGTTCCTTATGTATGCGATCCGCATGTTCCGCGAACCGGAGGAACATGAGCTGCCGATGCAGACCTTCAAGTTTTCGATCACTTACCTGGGCCTGCTGTTCGGCGCGATACTCATCGATCACTACCTGCTATTTCAGCTCAGTATTTGAGCAGTGCCGGACGGAGCCTATTCATGCGCGAACACCATTTGATCATATGTGTCCTGATCGTGACGACGATTGGCCTTGCCACATTCTCTTTGACGGCTCACGCCGACAAGCTCGAGGGCCTCGACGATACGATGCAGGTACTCGACGACACCGAAGATCTCGACAGAGCGGCTGCCTACCTGCGGGTCCCCGATGAGGACGATGACAACCCGGACGGTGAAGCGGATGAGTCCGAGGCCACCGACGACACCAACTTCGACGATGAATTCGAGCACGACGTCGAACTCGAGGAAGACCTGATGCAAGACGAGGACGACTTCGAAGACGGCGATGATGTTGACGATGACCGCGTCAGCGCCGAGACCGCCACGACACCTTGAGCCAGACACGCACCCGCCTCTGCTCGAGAGGCAATTTCTTGCGCTCCGTCATAGTTTTACGCATGGCAAAAGCCTTACGCTACTGACCTGACATGACGCTGACACATAACCGATCGATGCCTCAATTACGCTTTCTGCCTCTGCTGCTCATCGGCGCCGCCATGATGACCCTGGCGCCAGTGCGCTTTGCGTCCGCGATGACGGCTCAGCAATATTTCGACGACGGCAATCGACTGTACCGCGACAACCTTTACTGGGCCGCGCTGCTGCGCTATCGGCAGGCAAGTGAACAGGGCCTCGATTCGGCCGTTCTGCACTACAACTCAGGCGTGGCTCATTATCGTGCCGGCCAGCACGTGCGCGCCCGCCAGTCATTCGAAAAGGCGCTTCAGGATCCCGCGCTGCTGGCGGCTTCGCAATACAATATCGGGCTGAATGCTTATGCCCTGGGCGACTCAGCCGATGCGCTGCAGTGGTTCCGCCGCGTGAGTGCCTCCGGCGGCAACGAGAAGTTTCGGGCACTTGCGGCGGTCGCTATCGCCCGCATCGAGCGCGATGCCGACGTTTCGGATGAGTCCGTCACCGGCGATGCGACGGGTGACAGCACCCGGCCGTTTGCCAGTCTCGAGTTGCGGGCACGACTTGGATTCGGCACTGACGACAACGTGTTCCGGACGCCCGATCAGGACTACGTCGACTTCTCAAGCCCGGGCTCGCCCCTGGTGACACCCGATCCGGTGAGTGGCACCTATGTACCGCTCAGCCTGTCCGCGAAGTACGTGGTCAATAGCCTGCCGTTTGAGGGTTTCTACGGTGCTTACCGGCTGGCCGGACGCTACTACGATGACGAGACGCTCGAGAACGGCAACGAGTACCTGCACGAGGCGAGCTTCGGTAGCGACTATCGGCGCAAAGAGGGCTCGCGAAGGCGTGAAGTCTACAGCTCTTTCAAGGTTGCCCTGCACGATGAAGTTTATTTCGACCCGGACGATGGTGCAGTGCGCAATGTTGACGGTATCGATGTTGACGACCGCATGAACTACCTCCGCTATGGACCCGAAATCACGTTGCGCCAATCGCATCGACGCCTGTCGTTCGGTGCGCAGCTCAAAGGGCAGCTATGGAATTATGAAGCAACCGACGCGGTGCCCGAGTACGACCACGAGTACTTCTTCCTGCAACTATTCGGCCAGTACAAATTTACAGAGAGTTCCCTGTTGCGTATCACGGCCGAAGGCTACAGCCGGCGGTACGGTGACCGTCTATCCTACGACCTCGACGGCGAGCAGCGGCTCGGCAACGCCACCATTCGCTACGACTACGTGTCAGTGGGATTGCGCGCCCGGCAACGCATCTTCGACAGCATTTGGTTTGGCGTCGACGTCGAGTACACCGAACGCACCGATCAGTATGTTGGTTACAATGACTATTCACGCGACAGTTATAGCTTCGAGCTGCACTGGCAGCCGAGCGAGCGCCTCGATTTCGAGGCCAGCGGGATCTACCGAAACTACGATTATCCAAACGCGTTTGCATTTCATGTCCCCACCGCCGGGCGCAAGACTCACGAATCAGCCGACGCGAAATTCGTCGCCACATTTCACATCACTGAGCACTTGAGCCTCGCTGCCGAAGCGACCTACCGAGAAACCGTCTCCAACGACCCGCGCATCCAGTACGAACGTAACCAGTACCTGCTTGGGGTGCGTTGGGAGCGCTGATTCTCTGCTACACTTGCGCGCTTTCTAATGGCGGCAATCGCCGCCTGCCTGCTGGTTTCCGATGGACGTCACACCGATCCTTGCACACCTTAATGACGCGCAGCGCGAGGCTGTAACTGCGCCCGGCGAACCGACGCTCGTTATAGCCGGCGCGGGTAGCGGCAAGACCCGGGTGCTGGTGCATCGCGCCGCCTGGTTAATCGACGTCGAAGGCGTGTCGCCGCAGAGCCTGCTCGCCGTTACGTTCACCAACAAGGCCGCGGCCGAAATGCGTGGGCGTATCGAATCGCTGTTGAAAATGCCGGTCAATCACCTGTGGATCGGCACGTTTCACGGACTCGCCCACCGCATGCTGCGGCGTCACTGGCGCGAAGCCGGGCTGCCGCAGAATTTCCAGATCATCGATTCCGACGATCAGCTGCGCCTGATCAAGCGGCTGTTGAAAAACCTGGAAATTGACGACAGCCGTTGGGTGCCGAAAGAAATTCAGTGGTTCATTAACGCGCAGAAGGACGAGGGGCTGCGGCCAAAACACCTCGATGACGAGGGCGACCCGAATCGCCGGCAGATGATCGCACTATATCAATCGTATGAAGAGGTCTGTCAACGCGGTGGGCTCGTTGACTTCGCAGAATTGTTACTGCGCGCACATGAGGTGTTGCGCGACAATGCCGAGCTGCTCGATCATTATCGACACCGATTTCAGCACTTGCTGGTCGATGAGTTTCAGGATACCAACGCAATTCAGTACGCCTGGCTGCGTTTGCTGGCGGGCGATAAGGGCGTGCCATTCGTCGTTGGCGATGATGATCAGTCGATCTATCGCTGGCGCGGTGCGCGCGTCGAACACATCCACCAGTTCCAGAAAGATTTCCCCGGCACCCGCATCGTCAAGCTGGAGCAAAACTATCGTTCGACGGCGACCATACTCAACGCCGCCAACGCAGTAATTGCCAACAACAGTTCGCGGCTGGGCAAGAACCTGTGGACCGAAGGTGTCGAGGGCGAACCCATCAAGGTGTACTCCGCGTACAACGAGCGTGACGAAGCCGACTTTGTGATCGGGCGACTGCACGACTGGATTGCACAGGGCAATGTCCGGGCCGACGCCGCCGTCCTCTACCGCTCGAACGCACAGTCACGCGTGCTGGAGGAAGGGCTGATCAACGCGGCAATTCCCTACCGCGTGTATGGCGGGCTGCGCTTCTTTGAGCGGGCTGAAATCAAGGATGCACTGGCTTACCTGCGCCTCATTTCGAACCGTGACGACGACAGCTCGTTCGAGCGCGTGGTAAACAAGCCGACTCGCGGCATCGGCGCCCGTACCGTCGAGCAGATGCGTGCGTATGCGCGGGCGAACGCCTGTCCAATGTGGCACGCGGCGGGCGCTGTTGCCAGCGATGAAATGGGCGGCCGTGCCGCCAACGCGGTAGCCGCCTTCGTCGCCCTGATTGAGCGCCTGGCCGGCGAAACGCGCGGGCTGAACCTGCAGGACCAGGTCGACCATGTCATTCATTTGAGCGGCCTCATTGAGTTTTTCAAGAAGGACAAAGGCGAGAAGGGCGAAACTCGCGTGGAGAACCTGCTCGAACTGGTCAGCGCCGCGAAGGGCTTCGAGCCCGATCCGGCCGAGGAAATGTCGCCGCTCGACGAGTTTCTGTCGCATGCCGCACTGGAAGCCGGCGAAGGTCAGGCCGATGCGTGGGAAGACTGCGTGCAGCTGATGACCATGCACTCCGCCAAGGGGCTGGAGTTTCCACTGGTCTTTATGTGCGGCATGGAAGATGGCCTGTTTCCGCACCAGCGCTCCATCGCCGACCCCAGCGGTCTCGAAGAAGAGCGCCGCCTTTGCTACGTCGGCATCACTCGCGCGAAGCAAACACTATTCATCACCCATGCCGAACAACGGCGCATGCATGGTTCGGATAATTACGCGCAGCCATCGCGCTTTATCAGTGAGATCCCGGATGAGCACGTGGAAGAAATCCGGCCACGCGTGCAGGTATCTCGCCCGATGCGCTCTGCCCGGCCGGCGTCGCGCAGGCGCACGGCGACCGGCGTCGGCAACGAACTCGGAATTCGGCTTGGTCAGCGCGTTCGCCACAAGAAATTTGGCGACGGCGTGATCCTCAATTGTGAGGGGCAGGGTGCCCACGCGCGGGTTGAAGTCAATTTCGAGTCCGCGGGCACAAAATGGCTGGTTCTCAGCTATGCAAATCTCGATCTGATGTAAACTAGCGGCCTCGATCATGCGCATAGGCAAGACAGGAAACCGAGCGCGATGAAAATTCTAATTCTCGGCGCCGGTCAGGTTGGCTCTTCTGCGGCATACCATTTGTCTCGTGAGGAGGCCAACGAGGTCACCGTCGTTGACCGCCGGCCCGAAGTTCTGCGCGAGCTGCAGGATCGCCTCGATATCCGTACCGTCGTCGGCCACGCTGCTTACCCGGAAGTGCTGGAGCGCGCCGGTGCCAAGGATGCGGACATCGTCGTGTCGCTGACAGACATGGACGAGACCAACATGGTCGCCTGCCAGGTTGCCTACACGCAGTTTCGGACACCCACCAAGATTGCCCGTATTCGCTCTGCCGAGTACATGAACGCGGACAAGCTGTTCACGCAGGATGCCATTCCCATCGACGTTCGAATCAGTCCCGAACAGCTCGTGTGTTCCCACG
>CAZTQL010000048.1:0-18128 GCA_964615665.1 uncultured Woeseiaceae bacterium
TCTTCTTCGCGAATTTCTTTTCTCGGGATTCAGCCCAGGCTCTGGCCTGCGTTTGGCGATCGAAAGTCCTGGATTCTCGATGCACAATTTTGCCGTTGCGCTTTACTCGTACCTCGCTGAGATACGCTAAACTGCCGTCCTTGCGTTGACGGGTTTTGATAGTAGCCATGTAAATACTCTCAAATCGGCTGATTTCGGTGCGACATGAGTCGAGATTTCGGTGCGACATCGGTGCGACATGCGAACAAATACTACCGAAAGGGCGACAATAGGTACAAAATCAGTACAAAATAGTTAGCAATAACTCATTGATTTAAAAGTAGAATATGACTGAAAAGCCAATAAAGCAAATGGCTTCACCAATAGCCGTCGCCCCCATGATGGACTGGACGGATCGGCACTGCCGCTACTTCCTGCGGCTGTTGCATCCGACCGCTTTCCTGTACACGGAAATGGTGACAGCAGCAGCCATTCATCATGGCGACGCGCAACGCCTGCTGCATTATAACAATGAGGAACATCCGATCGCATTGCAACTGGGTGGGAGTGATCCGGTTTTGATGGCCGCGGCCACTCGGCAGGCGTCGCAACTTGGCTATGACGAAATCAATATCAATGTCGGGTGCCCGAGCGATCGTGTGCAGAGCGGCCAGTTCGGTGCCTGCCTGATGGCGGAGCCGCGGACGGTGGCACGGTGTTTCAGTGCCATGCAGGCAGAGACCGCCATTCCGGTGACGGTCAAGTCAAGAATCGGCATCGACGATCATGACAATGAGGATTTTCTATGGCGCTTCGTCGAGACGGTTGCTGCGGCAGGTTGTAAGAAGTTCGTCGTGCATGCGCGCATTGCGATTCTCGACGGCTTAAGCCCAAAAGAGAATCGCTCGGTACCGCCTTTAAACTATGAGCGCGTATTCCGCCTCAAGCAGAGTTTCCCGGAGCTTGCGATCGTACTCAATGGTGGACTCAATGATCGGCAACAGATCGACGACGTATTGCAACACGTCGACGGTGCGATGATCGGCCGGCAGGCTTATCAGCAGCCGTATTTCCTGGCCGAGCTCGCACATCATTTCAGCCCGCAGGCGCCGTTGCCGGATCGTCGCGAAGTCGTTGCGGCGATGCTCCCATACGTGGAGTCCGTTGTTGCTGCCGGTGAACCACTGAATCGCATTTCCCGGCACATGCTCGGTCTGTTTGCCGGTCAGCCGGGTGCACGGGCGTGGCGCCGCTATATCAGTGAGCATGCGCACGGCGACAGTGCCGGTCCCGAGGTATTGATTAACGCATTAAACGCTATGCCAATCGCGGCCTAGGCAAGTACAATGCCCGGCCCGGACCGGGGAATTACATAAAGGACTGCGAAAAACCCATGAGCGCCAAATCTGCAACCAAGAGCAATCGTCCGACAATGGCCGAGAAGGCCGATATTCACGAGTTGTACGAACTGTCTGTCCAGAACGTCGAAAATGAAGTCGAATTCCTGCAGACGACGTTCCAGTCGCTGACCGGTCGTCCGGCTCGCCTGCTGCGTGAAGATTTTTGTGGCACCGCCAGCCTGGCGTGCCAATGGGTGAAGCAGGGCAGTGAATTCCAGGCGATCGGCGTGGACATCGAACCGTCGGTGCTGGACTGGGGACGTAAGCATCGTGTGGGTCGACTCGACACTGAGGCCCAGGCGCGGGTTCGCCTGATTGAATCTGACGTAATGACCGTCGACGCACCTGTAGTCGACCTGCTCGCCGCGTTCAATTTCAGTTATTTCATTTTCGACACGCGCGACGCCGTGCGCGCCTATTTTCAGCGCGCGCACGCAGCGCTCAAAGAGGACGGCGTTTTCTTCTGCGACATGTTCGGCGGCCCCGAAGCGCAGGAGGAGACACGCGAGAAGACCAAGCACAAGAAGCATGGCTTTGCGTATGTCTGGGATCAGGCAGAGTTTCATCCGATCACGCACTACATTCGCTGCCACATTCACTTCAAATTCAAAGACGGGTCGAAAATCAAGAAAGCATTCACCTACGAGTGGCGGCTGTGGACGGCACCCGAACTTCGCGAACTGCTGCTGGAGGCCGGTTTTAGCAAGGCTACGGTCTACTGGGAGGGTGAGGACGAGGACGGCGAGGGTAATGGCGAATTTACGCCGAATGACGAGGGTGAGGCCGATCTCGCCTGGATTGCGTACATTGTCGCTGAAAAATAGTAGACTTATTAGTTGGTTGGAGTGATTAGTTTCAAACTAGGCTATGGCAACAGACATTGAAGTAGCGATTCTGTTTGCTGACGTTGTCGGCAGCACGCAGCTGTACGACAAGTTCGGCGATACGCAGGCTGGTGCGACGGTAGCGTCGTGCCTCGATATCATGAAAGAGGCCACCTATCAGTACAACGGCACCGTCATCAAGACCATTGGTGATGAGGTGATGTCGACGTTCGAGACGGTGGACGACGCCATGGGTGCCGCCGTCGTCATGCAGGCGCGGATCACTGAGGAATCGAAAAAGGAAGGCGGCATTCCCGTGTCGATTCGCATCGGCTGTCACTACGGGCCCGTCGTTCAGGAGCAGAACGATATCTTTGGTGCCGCCGTGCATACGGCCAATCGCATGACCTCCCAAGCCAAGGCTCGACAAATTGTTCTTTCCGGATTCAGCGTCGAGCAGATGAGCCCGGAGCTGAAGAAACAGGCACGCCAGATTGATCTGGCGACCGTCCGCGGCCGTATCGATGAAGTCGCGCTGTACGAGCTGGTCTGGCAGCCGGACGAGGCGACCAGCATGCTGCCCACCATCGAATGGGAGAGCAAAGCTACTCGTAAGGGCTCGAAATTACTCGTGAATTTTCGCGATTCCTCGGTCGAAGTGACCGAGCATCGCAAATCGATCAACATGGGTCGTGCCGAGGACAATGAGCTCGTCGTCAAAGGCAACCTGATCTCCAGGATTCACGCGAAGATCGAAATGCGGCGCGGCAATTTCATTTTGGTCGATCAAAGTACCAACGGTACTTTCGTGCAAAACGTGCTCGGCAACGAGAAGTTCGTGCGGCGCGATTCAACCGAACTTGGCAGTGAAGGCACGATCGGCCTGGGTCGAGCCGAGGAGCCAGGTTCGACGCTGGCAATCTACTACAAGGTCATCGACTAACCGTCTTAACGGGTAGGCAAGTGCTAAGACGCCGTGGCGAGTTCCTTGTCGAGGGCCTCAAGCACAAGCTGCTGCTGCTGCATGAGTTCGGCGGGTGTTCGATCGCCGTAGCTCTCCAGGTACTTACCCAGAGAAACCATCTCATCGCGGCACTGCTGCGAATCAACGGACGTCAGCAGTTCCATAGTGGCCGCGCTGATGCCAAGGTACATGGTATCGATATCTTCCGGGTGCGGCAGGAACCCAATCGGTGTCTCCCTGGCGCCCGCGCGATGCTCGCAGCGCTCGATTATCCACTGCAACACTCGCAGGTTTTCACCGAAGCCAGGCCACAGGAAATCCCCGTCCGCATTCTGGCGGAACCAGTTGACGTGGAAAATCTTCGGCAAATGCGGAATGTACTGCTCGAATGACAGCCAGTGTGACCAGTAGTCGGCAAAGTTGTAGCCGCAGAACGGTTTCATCGCCATCGGGTCGCGACGAATAACGCCCACTTCGCCGACCATTGCAGCTGTCGTCTCGGAGGCTGTGCCGGCACCGACCAGCACACCATGTTTCCAGTTTTTCGCTTCATAGACCAGCGGTGCGACGTTCTTGCGACGACCGCCGAAAACGATGGCTGAGATCGGAACGCCTTCCGGCGAGTCGGCGAGCATTGAATAACTGCGATTATTGGTCGCGGCGACCGTAAAGCGCGAATTGGGGTGCGCCGCCGCACCATTCTTCTCGTCGTACGGGCGACCCTGCCAGTCCAGCGCCGGAGTGCCGTCTTCCTTGCCTTCCCACCACGGCTCATTGTCTGCCGTTGTCGCGACGTTCGTGAAGATCGCGTCATGCATGATCATGTCGTACGCGTTCTTGTTGGTTTTCTGGTTGGTCCCCGGAACCACGCCGAAATAGCCGGATTCGGGATTGATCGCACGCAGCTTGCCCGTATCGTCCGGGTGCAGCCAGGCGATATCATCGCCGAGGGTCCAGACCTTCCAGTCATGCAACTCCTCCGGCGGTATCAACATCGCGAGATTGGTCTTGCCGCAGGCCGAGGGGAATGCGCAGGCGATGTAGTGAACCGCGCCTTCCGGACTCTCCAGCCCGACGATCAACATGTGCTCGGCAAGCCAGCCTTCTTTTCGAGCCTGGTAGCTGGCGATCCGGAGCGCATGGCACTTCTTGCCGAGTAACGCGTTGCCGCCGTAGCCCGAACCGAAACTCATGATCGACAAGTCGTCGGGGAAGTGCATGATAAAGCGTCGGTCCGGGTCCAACTCGCCGGTGGAGTGCAGGCCGCGAACAAAAGTACCTTCATTTTCAATGCGTTGTAACGCTTTGCTGCCCATACGTGTCATGAGTTTCATGTTGGCAACGACGTAAGCGCTGTCGGTGATCTCGACGCCACAGCGGGAGTACGGCGAGCCGATTGGCCCCATGCAGTAGGGGATGACGTACAGGGTGCGGCCTCGCATGCAGCCATCAAAAAGTGCATCCATCTTGGCGCGTGCTTCCGCGGGGTTCATCCAGTTGTTGTTTTGCCCCGCATCTTGCTCCTGCTTGGTGCAGACAAAGGTCAGGTGTTCGACGCGGGCAACGTCGCTCGGGCTGGAGCGGTGCAGGTAACAGTTGGGATAGGTGTCCTGATTGAGTGTCGTCATAGTACCGTCGGCGAGCATCTTCTGAATCAAACCCTGGTACTCATCGTCGGTGCCCGTGCACCAGTAGATAGCGTCCGGCTGCGTCAATGCCGCAACCTCATCAATCCAGGATTGTAGCGCCGCTAATTGAGTCGTCATGTTGGATAGTCTCTTTGTGCCGAGTCGCGGCAAAAGGCATGCCGCGCTGCATTGCAGGAAAGCTAAGATTATACGTGCTCCGCAACGTTTTACAGTATGTGAAAACGCTTACGGCAACGGTCGGACGACCGGGAAAGTCAGGCGACTGCGGGTTTTTTTGTCCGCCAGATGCAAAGTTGCTCCGGCGCCTGCACGCCCATCTTGACGCGATTGTTATTCGACGAAAATATGGTGATCTCAATGGGACCCTGACTGAACAGGTCGGCCAGCGTCATGCTCGGGTCAATGTTCTCCCCGGGTCGAATCTCGATGGACTCTGCGTCCTTGCGGCTTACGATTAGCATGCGTCAGCTCCTTGAGATCATGCCTCGGCAAGCGAGCGGCGGCCGTAATCGCTGCCTTCGCCGCCGCTGCGGTCGTAGGTCTCGGATCCCGGCGAACCACCGCGCAAAACAGACAAGCTCGCCTCGAACTGCTGTTGGCGAAGTCGAATGATCGAGCCGTTGGTCATGTTCAGCGCGCTGCCCTCGGCCGCGATGACCATCAGTTGTTCCCAGCGGCTGCTGATCAGCTGGTCTTCATCGCACCATTCTATAAGTGCGGTCATCTGATGTGGCCCTGCGGCGAAGCCCCATTGCTCACAGAGTGACGTGCGTTTGTCGTCCAGCGACTGTAAGCGCTGAACGCAGCTTGTCTTGCTGTCAACGATCGCGTTGAGCGCCTCCATATCCTGACCTTCGAGTGCTCTGCGCTCATCTTCCAGTGCTTCTTTCAAGCCCAGTGCCTGGTAGACGCTGTCGCCGATAATATCGACGATCTGTGCGCGTGCTTCGTCCGGAGTAATGTCAGGCATGCTTATTCACCCAGCCAGCGATCCATGCGGATCATGGCGTCGGCAATCGCATCGGAATTGATCTGGTAGTCGCCGTTTTCAATGGCGGTCTTGATTTCATCGACCCGCGAGCTGTCGACGGCCGGTAGTCCGGCCAGCGTTTTGTCCAGCTGCTCAAGCAGCTTGGCGCTGCTGGTCAGGTTGACCGTGTCGGAAGTTGGTACCGGGCTGCCTGACTGGCTCTCAGGCGTAGCGGCGTCCGAGGAGACTTTGCGGCTGGTGCCGGCTCCATCGACCTTGTTGCCAATTTTTCCCAGTGTTCCCTGATCCATCGGACCGATCCTGTTTGTCATAACGTATAAACCTCAACGATCATTGTTGGTAGTCCTAGTATCGGCGATCTGTGGCGATACTTTAGGCTGTGAGTGAAGAAATCCAGTGTTTGTGGGCATTAGAATTTCGACGTGCTCCCGGGAGCGGACGATGCCCTCGACCATGCGCCCGGAATTGGTGTTCTCCACGCGGATTCGCTGGCCCAAAGTGCCGTCCATCAAGGCTTTGCCGCGCATGCGGATATTGATGCCCGCGTTGTTCACTGTGAGCGTTACGCTCTGTCCCCGGCGGATGGCGAGATCCGCCTGCAGCATTCGGGGGGTCAGCATCCGTCCGGCAATAAGCTGTGTTTTGAGCTTTTGACCGACGAGCCGGCGCGAATCCGATACGTAACCGGATATCAGTCGCGAAACGTCACGTTGTTCCACCGTGAAGTCATCTTCTGTGATCACATGCCCGCGAGGCAGCGTGCGGCGGGCGACAAGCACAGCGTCGGTGACCACGACGTCGACCGGTATATAGACTTTCCAGGGCTTCAAGCCCTCGCAACGCACGCCGACGACGGTGCGCGCCGAAATCTTCGTGCCACGTCGTAAGAAAGCTTCGAGTGGCTGACTGCAGGCGGCAAGCAAGTGGCGGGAATCGAGAATGCCGGCTTTCACCGTCGTGCGGCTGGCCGCCTTGCCAATACGGCCGCGCAAGTAGTTCTCTGCCGTCGCCGTGATCTCTTCGGTTGACTGCCAGTTGGCAACCGCCGCGTCAGTGACGGCGAAACACAGCAAGAAAGCCAGTGCGATTCCGCGGCGGCGCAACGCCTGGTGACCGTCGAATACTCGTCGACTCATCCCCGGCGCCGTCAATTTCCCGACGATTAGTGATCCACTTCGCAACATCCTGCCGACGTTCTCCTGTTCGTAAAGCCAGCGCTGACAACGTGTTGCCAGGCGCTTGTGCGGTTTTGCAGCGGGCTTTCAGCCTGCCGCGTAATAGGTGTTCGGAGGTTATGTTGCAAGTGCCGTGCCAACCCGGAGCGCACGGTTTTGTTGGGCTTATCCGTCGAACTGGCAGCGGTTTGCCGGCAACGGCAACGGCTTGCCGCGCTTGTCGCAGCCATTCCAACCGAAAGGTATCGGCAGCCGTTCGCAGACCTTGAGCACCCTTTGCTCATCTGAGTTGGCACGGCAGTTGCATAGAGATTTGCAGGAACGACATTCCAGGACGAGTAGCAATGGAAATAACCGCACTATCACAACACGAGCATGCACTGAGGTTTCGAGCACTTCGCAACCAGGTGTTGTCGTCGAATATAGCGAATGCGGACACGCCAAATTACAAGGCTCGTGATCTGGATTTCGGCAGCGCCTTAAAGGGTGCTCGCGAGTCGACCGTCGATCTTGCCCGCACCAGCGACCTGCACAAGCAGGCCTGGGGTACGACCGCTGGCGGCGCCAAAGTGATGTATCGCGTGCCGAGCCAACCGACGCTCGATGGCAATTCGGTGGCGGTGGATGTGGAGCAGGCCGCTTTTGCAGAGAACGCATTGCAATACCGGGCAAGCCTCGCCTTCCTCGATAGCACCATCCGCACCTTGCGCTATGCGCTGAAAGGAGGTGATTAATGTCGCTCTTTAATGTTTTCGATGTCGCCGGCAGCGCGATGAACGCGCAGTCGCTGCGCATGAATGTGACGGCGAGCAACCTGGCCAACGCCGGCAATGTCAGCGGCGATCCCGATAAGGTCTATCGCGCCCGGCAGCCGGTATTTTCGAGCTTCAGCACATCGTTGGCGGGCCAGACCGGCGTGGCCGGCGTCAGGCTGGACGGTGTTGTTGAAAGTGCGGCGCCGCTGCAGCTGCAATTCCAGCCTGATCATCCGGAGGCTGATGCCGACGGCAATGTTTACGTCACCAACGTCAACACAGTCGAGGAAATGGTCAACATGATGTCAGCGTCACGCTCCTACAAGAACAACGTTGAAATGATCAATACAACTAAAGACTTACTGCTACAGACGCTGTCCCTTGGACGCTGATTTCCTTTAGAGGTTACTAAATGACAACGCTTGGACCCATAGACGATTTTCAGAACTTCGCGCCGCCACCGGAACAAAAGGCACGCGACGAACTGGGGCAGGAAGACTTCCTGACGCTCATGATTTCGCAGTTTCAGAACCAGGATCCGTTCGAGCCGATGGATAACGGTGAGTTTCTCGGTCAGCTGGCACAGTTCAGCACGGTCAATGGCATTTCATCGCTCAACAACTCGTTCGCTGGTCTGTCGGCATCCATGCAGGACAACCAGGCTCTGCAGGCTGCCGGGCTGGTTGGTAAACGGATCCTGGCGGTTACGGATTCCGGCTATCTGGACAACGGCAAGTCGCTGAAGGGTGGGCTGGAACTCGAATCCAGCGCGTCTAACGTCCAGATCGATATCACGGATCCATCCGGAGAGCTCGTGCAGCGGCTGAATCTGGGCCAGCAACCCGCCGGCATCGCGAGATTCGAATGGGATGGCGTTGATCAATCGGGAAAACGAGCGGATAGCGGCCGGTACCAGGTAACAGCCCGCGTGATTCGCGGTACCAACATCGAAAGCGCACCAACGGTCATTGAGGCCGAAATTCAAAGCGTCACGCTGGGCCAGTTTGGCGGCGGCCTGACAATAAACCTGCCAGGTGGCCAGGAAATGCCACTGGGCCAGGTCTACCAGATTATTGGTTAGGCAACGTCTGACAACGAGCTTTAGCTAACAGGATTTTTCCAGGAGAAATAACATGCCATTTGCAATAGCACTCAGCGGTCTGAACGCCGCATCGGCGGACCTCGGCGTAACGGCGAATAATGTCGCCAACGTCAATACAACCGGTTTTAAAACGTCGCGCGCGCAGTTCAGCGAAGTCTTTGCTGTTGGTACGCAAAGCGTTAGCTCCAGCGCGGCCGGAAGCGGCGTGCGTTTGTCGACCATCGCTCAGCAGTTCACGCAGGGCAACATCGACTTTACCGACAACGCACTGGATCTCGCAATTGGTGGCGAAGGCTTCTTCGTGATCAGTGATAACGGCTCGCGGAGCTACACGCGGGCCGGCGCTTTCGGTATTGATAATCAGGGCTTTGTCGTCAACGCGCAGAGCGCGCGGCTGCAGTCCTATCCGTACGCCGGTAACGGTTTGTTCAACACCGGCACGCCGCAGGATCTGCAGCTGACGATCGGTGCAAATCCGCCGGCACAAACCACGCGCGCTTCTTTTGGCATTAACCTGCCGGCAGACGCGCCGGGACCGGCTAACCCGGTGTTCGATCCGCTGGATCCGAGCAGCTTCAACCACACGACGTCGGTCACTGTGTATGACTCGCTAGGTGCTGCACATACGGCAACCGTATTCTTTGTCAAAGACGCCGCGCCCAACACGTGGAATACGCAGGTGCAGATAGACGGCACCGACGTCCCTGGTGCAACCCCGGTGGTGTTCAATCCCGACGGCAGCCTGCAATCTCCGGCCGGTGGCCTGATGCCGCTGGCCGCGTATACGCCAACCACCGGCGCCTCGGACATCACTATGTCGCTCGACTTCGGCACCGCGACACAATTTGGCAGCAATTTTGGTGTTAACTCGCTCTCTCAGGATGGTTTCACGACCGGGCGACTGACGGGCGTCAGTGTTGATGCCGAGGGCGTCGTCTTTGCGCGATTCACCAACGGCCAGTCAACGTCGCTCGGAAAACTTGCTATGGCGAACTTCGTGAACCAGCAGGGTTTGCAGCAGCTGGGCGATACGAGTTGGGGCGAATCATTCCAGTCGGGTGACGCATTACTCGGCGAAGCGGGTACCGCATCGTTTGGCAACATCCAGTCGGGCGCGCTGGAAGCTTCGAACGTCGACCTGACCGCACAGCTCGTGCAGATGATCACGGCACAGCGAAACTTCCAGGCGAACGCGCAGGTCATCGAGACCGCCAACACCATTACGCAGACAGTCATCAACATCCGTTAAACGGGCTCGCTGACTGACACTTGACTGAGAGGCGAACATGGACGAAATGCTATATCTGGCGATGACCGGCGCAAAGCAAACCGAATTTGCGCAGACCATCAACAGTAACAACCTCGCCAACATTTCCACGACTGGATTTCGTGCGGATCTACATTCGTTCAGTTCGGTTCCGATTGACGGTCCCGGCGTAGAGACGCGCATTAATGCCGTGGTCGATTCTTACGGCACCGACTTTTCACAGGGTCCGATCGCGACCACCGGTCGTGGTCTCGACGTGGCGCTGCAGGGCGAAGGTTTCATCGCCGTGCAAGCGCCGGATGGCACCGAGGCCTACACGCGCGCCGGCGATCTCAGGGTCGAAGCGGGCGGCTTGCTATCCACTGGCGCCGGTCACCTGGTACTGGGCGAGGGCGGTCCGGTGGCGATTCCACCCAACGCGAGCCTGCTGATTGGCAATGACGGCACGATTTCGATTCAGGCGCTGGACCAGGGGCCCGAGACCATGTCAGAAATCGATCGGATCAAACTGGTGAACCCGGATGTCGCCTTGTTACAGAAAGGCTCCGATGGGCTGTTGCGCATGGTGGACGAACAGGTCGCAGATGCCGACGCCAGTGTGTCAGTGATATCCGGCGCACTGGAGCAAAGCAATGTGAACGTCGCGAAGACTCTCGTCAACATGATCGAGCTCGCGCGGCAATACGAAATGCAAGTGAACGTCATCAAGGCGTCTGAAGAAAATGCCGATTCGGCCGCACAAATGATGCGCCTCGGGTAATACGGGCGCAGCAAGAGGAGATACTGATGAATCAGGGTTTATGGGTTGCGAAAACAGGGTTGGATGCACAGCAGACGCGCATGGCGGTCGTGGCGAATAACCTCGCCAACGTGAATACGACTGGCTTCAAGCAGGGCAGAGCGGTTTTTGAAGACCTGCTGTACCAGAACGTTCGACAGTCGGGCGGACAGTCATCGCAGGATACGTTGCTCCCGTCCGGTATGAGTCTCGGTACCGGCGTCCGCGTCGTGGCGACCGAAAAGCTGTTTACCCAGGGCAGCGTGCTGCAAACGGACAACGCGATGGACGTCGCGATCAACGGCCGCGGTTTCTTCCAGATTCTAAAGCCAGACGGTGACATCGCGTACACGCGCGATGGCACGTTCCAACTCAACGATCAGGGCGAGATGGTGACGTCGAGCGGTTATATCGTGCAGCCGGGCATCACCATTCCGGATCAGGCACAGTCGATCACGATTGGTCTCGACGGCGTCGTCTCCGTAAAGGTCGCCGGCCAGGCTTCGCCGACGCAGGTTGGCTCGTTGGAAATCGCTGACTTCATCAATCCCGTCGGCCTGCAGGCGGTCGGCGAAAACCTCTACATTGAAACCGCCGCGAGTGGATCCCCGCAGCCAGGTACACCGGGCCTTGACGGTCTCGGTGCACTTAACCAGGGTGCGCTGGAGGGTTCGAACGTCAACGTCGTCTCCGAACTCGTCAACATGATCGAAACGCAGCGCGCTTACGAAATGAATTCCAAAGCGATTTCGACCAACGATCAAATGATGCAGTACATCAATAACAACCTGTAAGGAATGTTCATGACTCGTCACCGCAAAGCATTGCTGCTCGCCGCCACCATGATGTTCATGGGGGCGGGCTGTTCCTCGGTAAAGATATTCGAGGAGAGCTATGAGCCGCCGCTGCCGGCCGAGCCCGCTTACACGCCGCCGACCAGCGGCTCGATCTACAACAATGGCACCGACGTACGATTGTTCGAGGACCGCAAAGCAACACGCGTTGGCGATATCCTGACAGTTCGTCTGGAGGAGCGGACCAACGCGAGCAAAAACTCGGCGACCTCGACAGCAAAGGCCACGGAGGCCACGCTCGGCAACCCGACCGTTTTCGGCCGTGAAATCACCAAAGACGGCATACCGCTGTTTGAAGGGTCACTCGGCGGCGATTCATCATTTGACGGTACCGGTTCGAGCAGCCAGAGCAATAGCCTCATCGGTGACATCACCGTAACGGTTGTGCAGCGCTTGCCAAACGGCAACCTGCGAATTCGCGGTGAGAAATGGGTGACCCTGAACCAGGGGCGCGAGTTCATCCGGTTGTCCGGAATTATTCGCCCGGATGACATCGAGACCGATAACTCGTTGCAGTCGTATCGCATTGCCGATGCACAAATCACTTACAGCAGCAAAGGCGTTCTGGCGGCAGCTAACCAGATGGGCCTGATTTCACGCTTCTTTAACTCAATCTTTCATCCGTACTAGCCGGAGCAGCAATGATGTCCATAATCTATAGAACACGCGGCGCCCTGAGAAACGTCACGTTGTTGATGTTGTTCCTATGTGCTTTTTTCACGGAACAGGCGCTGGCCGATCGTGTCAAGGACCTGGCCAGCGTTGCTGGCGTCCGCAACAACCAACTGGCCGGCTACGGGCTCGTCGTTGGGCTCAGCGGTACGGGTGACCAGACGACGCAAACACCTTTTACAGTACAGAGCATCATCAACATGCTGACGCAGTTCGGCGTCACGATTCCGCCCGGCGTGAGCCTGCAGCTGAAAAATGTTGCTGCAGTGACCATCCACGCGGATCTGCCCGCATTTGCGAAACCCGGCCAGACCATTGACGTCACGGTTTCCTCAATTGGTAACGCCAAGAGCCTGCGCGGTGGCGCGCTGCTAATGGCGCCTATGCGTGGTGTCGATGGCAACGTTTACGCGATCGCTCAGGGCAACCTCATCGTCGGCGGCTTTGGTGCTTCGGGTAGCGATGGTTCCAAAGTGACCGTCAATATTCCGAGTGCCGGCCGCATTCCAAACGGTGCTACGGTCGAGCGCACTGTGCCTAGCGACTTCCTGACGCGCGCAGCTGTCGTGCTCAATCTGCACGTGCCGGACTTCACGACTTCGAACCGGCTGGCGCAACAAATCAACCGCGTTATGGGTCCCGGCACCGCCGAGTCGCTCGACGCTGTTTCTGTCAGTGTGCGTGCCCCGGCCGATCCTATGCAGCGCACGGCGTTTGTTTCAGCGCTCGAGGGTCTCGAGGTGAAGCCAGGCGAAGTGCAGGCGCGTGTCATCGTCAACTCACGCACGGGCACCGTCGTAATCGGCGATAACGTGCGCGTAACTCCGGCCGCGGTGTCGCACGGTTCGCTGGTTGTAACGATCAGCGAACGACCATTCGCAAGCCAGCCGATCGCGCCGTTCAGCAACAGCGGCGAGACGGTCGTTTTACCGGATTCCGAAATCAATATTGAACAGGAAGAAGCGAGCATGTTCCTGTTCGAGCCGGGTACGAGTCTCGATGAGATTGTGCAGGCCGTAAATCGCGTCGGCGCCGCACCCGGCGATCTCGTCGCGATCCTGGAGGCACTCAAACAGGCTGGCGCTTTGCGCGCCGAGCTGATTGTGATCTAGGGATAACAGGCGAGCCCGATGACAGCCTCAATCACCGACTTCAATCAGTTTACGGGACTGCGCGCTGCGGCGGATCGTAATGATCCCGCCGCTTTACGCGAAGTTGCCAGCCAGTTTGAAGCGTTGTTCTTGCAGTCGATGCTGAAGAGCATGCGTGACGCATCCCTGGGCGACCCGTTATTCGGGGACAGCGATCAACATGAAATGTACCAGGGCATGCTGGACCAGCAGTTCGCGCTGGAAATGGCGAGCGGCAAGGGTATCGGTCTTGCCGATATGCTGATTCGCCAACTCGGTGACGATCCGGCGGAATCGCTTTCACGGCCGGATCGTCCGTTTCCACTGTCCTCGATACGGCGCAGCAGCGGCGCAGCAAACAACACAACAACACCCGCGTGGTCGGATCCGAAGGCGTTTGCACGTGATATCTGGCCGCACGCCGAGCGTGCCGCCAGCAAGCTGAACGTAGCGCCGGAAGCCATTGTGGCTCAGGCGGCGCTGGAAACCGGTTGGGGCGCGCACGTGATGCCGAATCAGAATGGCGACACGAGTTTCAATCTTTTTGGCATCAAAGCTAGCGGCGGCTGGCGTGGTGAGCAGGTAACGCGACAGACGCTGGAGTTTGAAGACGGCGTACCGCGGCCGCAGAAAGCACAGTTTCGCGCCTATTCTGACGTTGCCGCTACTTTCGACGACTACACCCGTTTGCTGACTGAGAACCCGCGCTATAAGAGTGTCAACGGTCACGGTACCAACGTGGCAGGCTTCGCCAATGCGCTGCAGTCGAGCGGTTACGCAACCGATCCACAGTATGCGGACAAGCTGAAACGCATCATGAACAGCCCGACGATGAAATCTGTAATGTCCGAGCTCAAGAATTCGTCGGCCCGGTCGATAAATACCCAGTTGCTAGTGCGCGCGCATTAACGGGCGCGTGTAAAAGCAGGGGAGAAACATGCCCGATATTCTAAATACCAGTCTGACCGGCATGCTCGCGTTCCAGCGCGCGCTGCAGGTGACGAGCCACAATATTTCGAACGCCAATACGCCCGGTTACACTCGGCAAGTGGCGGAGTTCTCGGCGCGTACCGGCAGCGGTGCGGCGGGCAGTTATGTGGGTGGCGGCACTCAGATCAGTGACATTCGACGCGTCTTCGATGCGCTGCAGGGCGAACAGCTGCGCACGTCGACCACGGGTTTTGCACGGCTGAACTCAATCAGTACGCTGGCGAGCCGCATCGACACGGTGCTTGCCAATCCCGATACGGGGCTGAACACAGCACTGCAGTCCTATTTTAATGGGATGCAGGACGTTTCCAACGATCCTTCGTCGATACCGACGCGCCAGGCGTTGATCGGTGAAGCAGAAGGACTCGTCAGCCGCTTCCATTCGCTCGATACCCAGCTCGTGGGCCTGGAAGATGAGGTCAACAGCCGCATTGAACTTGCCGTCGACGACATCAACCGCATCGCCGGATCCATCGCCGTAGTCAACGAAAAAATCGCGTTGGTGAACAATGCACCGACGGCGCCGAATGATCTCCTGGACGAACGTGACCGCCTGGTTTTGCAGCTGTCTGAGCAGGTCGACGTGGGCACATTCGTACAGGACGACGGCACGATGAGCGTCTTCATCGCCTCCGGCCAGTCACTGGTCATCGGCGCTACGGCCAATCGCCTCGCCGCGACCGGTTCCGAGTTTGACATGACTCGCAAGACCGTTGTCTACCAGGGCTCGTCCGGCAACTCGCCGATCGATACCTCTGCGGCCGGCGGTAACCTGGGTGGCCTGCTCGAGTTTCGCAACAATATCCTCGATCCGGCGCGCCAGTCTTTGGGTCAGACTGCCGTCGCTTTTACGGCCACGATTAACGATCAGCATGCCTCCGGCATGGATTTGCGTGGGGATCTGGGGAGCGACCTCTTCAGCGTCGCACCGCCTGCCGTTATGCACTCATCGCGGAACACGGGATCGCCGGCAGCCACGGTCGCCGTTACGGACGTCGGCCAGTTGACCGGCGCCGACTACGTGCTGGAATTTGATGGCGCAGGCTATAGCCTGATGCGCTCCGATACACGCGAAGTGATTCCGCTGAGCGGCACCGGTACCAGCGGTGATCCGCTACAAGGCGCCGGGCTCAGCATCGTTGTCAGCGCAGGCGCGCCGGCGGCGGGCGACCGTTTGCTCATTCGCACCGGGCAGAACGCAGCCGGCTCGATTAAGAGCGCGGTTACGGACCCGCAGGCAATTGCGATGGCGGCGCCGACACGCAGCGCAGCGGCACAGGGCAACATCGGCAGCGCCAGTATTGGCCCGGCCAGCGTTGTGGACCGCAACAACCCGGCGTTGCTCAGCAGCTCGGTGATCGAGTTCACCAGCCCGACGACCTACAGTGTCAATGGCTCAGGTAGCTTTGCGTATACGGCGGGTGATCCCATTGTCGTTAACGGCAGTTCAGTCGCCATCAGCGGTGCGCCTTCGAGCGGCGATCGTTTCACGATTGATCCCAACTACGGCGCATCGGGTGATAACAGTAACGGTCTGCTGATGTCCGGCATCCAGGCACGCGGTGTGCTCGACGGCGGCTCCGTCAGCGTCAATGAAAACTACGGCCGGCTCGTGTCGAGCGTTGGCTCAACGACCAACCAGGTGCAATCGAGCCTCGATGCTCAGGGTGTCGTGCTATCGAATGCGGAAGCTGCAGTTTCTGCCACATCGGGCGTTAACCTCGATGAAGAGGCAGCCAATCTGATCAAGTACCAACAGTCCTATCAGGCCATTGCTCAGGTCGTCGCCATGGTTAGCACGATGTTCGACGCCTTGTTGGCGGCGACCAGGAGATAACGATGCGAATTTCATCCAACGGTGCGTTTTCATTCGGCCAGAGCGCAATGCAGCGCTTGCAGGAGGCGCTTGATTTCACGCAACGGCAGATCTCCACCGGCCGGCGCATTCTGACGCCATCGGATGATCCGATCGGCGCGTCGCGCGCACTCGAAATCCGGGAGTCAATATCGCGGCTGGAGCAGTTCGACCGCAATGCGACCATAGCGACCAACCGCCTCAGCCAGGAAGAGTCCGCGCTGTCGTCGGTTAATAATGTTCTGCAGCGCGTGCGCGAACTGTCGGTGCAGGCGAACAATGGCACGCAGACCAACGAAACCCGACGACTGATCGCAGTGGAAATGCGCCAGAATCTGGACTCCCTGGCGCAGATCGCCAATCAGAAAGACGGTAACGGCAGTTATCTGTTTGCCGGCAACCTGGAAGGCGCGGCGCCGGTCACACGCAGCGGCGACACCTACAGCTACAACGGTGACCAGGGACAGCGCTTTATCCAGATCGGCGAAAGCCGGCAGGTAGCCGATGGCGATTCCGGCGCGGCAATCTTCTTCGGCATTCGGAATGGCAACGGCATGTTTACCACCAGCCCGGCCGCGTCCAATACCGGCTCCGGGATCTTAAGTGAAAGCGGCGTTACCGACCCGACGGCATGGGACCAGGGGCAGTACACCGTGCGTTTTACCGACGCTAACAACTATGACGTGCTGGATGCATCCGCAACCGTGATTTCGAGCGGTGCGTTCAATCCCGGCGATACAGTCGCGTTTCGCGGTATCGAATTTGCGATCGACGGTGCGCCTCTGGGCGGTGACGAGTTCCGGGTTGCCCCGAGTCGCAACCAGGACGTATTTTCGATGGTTAACAACCTCGCCACCGCGTTGGAGCAGGGCTCCAGCGACGCAGCCTCGCAGGCGTCATTGACGACGAACATCAACGCCGGCTTGATGAATATGGATCAGGCGATCGGCAACATCCTCGATACGCGGATTCAGGTTGGCTCGCGCCTGGCTGCAATCGACAACCAGATCGATAGTAACGGCTCGTTCGTTCTGGCCTATCGCGATACGCTCGCTGACATCGAGGATCTCGATTATGCCGAGGCGTTGTCGCGCCTCAGCCTCGAAGTCACGACGCTCGAGGCCGCGCAGCAGTCATTTATCCGCACGCAATCGTTGTCGCTGTTTAATTACCTCTAGGTAATTCACTAAACTAGCGGACCTGCATCACACTTTTTGATTGCAGCACTAAAGTTCTGCGAATACCGGTCGGCGTCCCCGCCAGACAATTCGCGCAATTCCTGAAAGAAACTCTAAAGGTCCCCGGCCGGCGACCGATAACCTCCATGTACGGTGGTCTTGAATGGATTTCGCGGCCGTCAAAATTTTTCCGGCGGCAGTGGCAGACCGGAACTTATTTTTACCAGGAGTTTTAAAATGGCACAGTCCATCAACACAAATGTTGCTTCGCTAAATGCGCAACGCAACCTGAATCGGTCGCAGGGTCTCCTGAACCAGTCGCTGGAGCGGCTGTCTACCGGCCTGCGAATCAATAGTGCGAAGGATGATGCGGCAGGTCTGGCAATATCCGAGCGCTTCACCACGCAGATCCGTGGCCTGAACCAGGCAGTACGTAACGCATCGGATGGCATCTCACTGGCGCAGACAACGGAAAGCGCGCTCGGTGAGCTGACCAACAACCTGCAGCGCATTCGTGAACTGGCCGTACAGTCAGTTAACGCGACTAACTCTACATCTGATCGCG
>CAZTQL010000049.1:0-17931 GCA_964615665.1 uncultured Woeseiaceae bacterium
GTGTTGCTGGGTTACGCCTGGTCACGAACGCGGCAGCAGTTTATGCGGTTGTGAGCCGGCGCCGCCCATTTTTTGACGTTGCTATACTCGCCACGTGGCCGTCACCTGCCAATCTGCTGAAGAAACCGCCAGAACTATCGTCGAACGTGTCGGGTCGGAAGTCGTTCTCGGTCTGCCGATCGGCATCGGCAAAGCTACGCACCTTGCCGGCGCCTTGATCGAGCTTGCCGTCCAGGACTCGTCGATATCGCTCACCATTTTTACCGGGCTGACGCTGGAGCCACCGCGTAGGTCTCATGGTGATCTTCCTCTCGCGCAAGGGTGCTCATGTTCGAATTAATTGATAGCGGCGGCGCTTATTGCGTGCTGCTTACAAGTGCAAGCATTGATCTTAGCCGTTCCCCTTACATCGTCAACGGCAAGTTCAAACTTGAGTCGCAATTGCCGGATGGTGCTGCCCTATATGTGTCGGATGATTTCAGGCCCGCTCAGGCAACGGCGAGAAGTCATGACAACCCGATCGAGACGATTCTGGCCCGCTTGGGCTGGCCTGGTTACATGTTTGCGATGCTGCACCCTGATGATCTCCGAGAGATCTCGAGTGCAACCGTGCAGCTGTTAGTGACAGCCAATAGCTGCGGCGCGCGCCTGTTCCTGACTACTCCACCAGGGTTGAGGATACCCAGTCCGATTCGTGAGATGGGCGCACTGGAGTTTGATAACAAGAGTCCGGCGGTTCTTGATGCTGCCCTCCTCGGTCTGGTCGTTCTGCTGCGGCAAAATTTTATTCCGAACGTGCGTCTGAAAGACATCGTCGAGTTGTTTGGCCATGGCGCCCGGGTATCGGTGGGATACGCACAGCACCTCGATCCGCGCACTGCGGTGAATTTAGCCTTGCGGCAAATAGCGAATGAGGGAACACCGGGAAAACGCGTTCTGATATTGCAGACACCTCAGCAGGTTACGTCCTATGCAGATCTGAATCTGTCTGAGTCGACGATGGATGATTATTGTGTCTACGGAGACGACCCGACGCTGGAGAAAACTCAAGCCTGTTACTATCTGGGGTAAGTCCGGTGTGCGACATTCAGATTACAACGAAGAATATTGAGGAGTTTCGGGCGGACTTGAAAATCCGTGATGGCGACCTGCCCTTTGAGATGTGGGACGTCTTCGACCGGGATAACTTTGAAGAATCGGAATCGTTCGGGCCGGAATCGTGGCAAGTCGCATCAGCACTAATAAATTTGTCAGTATTGTTTCGCAAACAAAATCGACTTTCCGAAGCGGAGCCTGTCAATGAACGAGCACTTGGAGTGTATGGATCAGCCCTTGGCGCGGATCATCCCAACACAGCCAATACCGGGGTCAATCTTGCGTTACTGAAGTTTGATCTGGACAAGTTCGAGGAGGCAGCAGAACTCTGTGACCGCTTTCTCGAGGCGCATCGAGCGAATCTGGAACAATCAGGTGAAATGGCTGCGAACCAGCTCCGCAAGCTGGCAGATTGCTTTCATCAACTGGCCTTGCGCTTGTCAGGTCACAGGTGGAAGAAATGCGCGAGCTACCGGGGTTCCACGGTTGAGGAAGGTCGCGGTCCAGAAACCAAACGAGCCCAACAATATTCGGCTTAGACGCGAACTCAATACATTGCTAATGTGTCCTTGCCATGAAAAATAAAAACGATGGCTCAATCTGGCAATCCCGCCCGGTGTTTATCACCAGCACCTTCCGTGACATGCACGCGGAACGCGATCACTTGCGTAACGTCGTATTCCCGGAACTTGCAGAAAGACTGCGTGAGCGGCGCCATCACCTCGAACCCATCGATCTGCGCTGGGGTGTTGAGACGGTCGGCGAAGAGGATGAGCAGGCCAAGCAACTGTTGGTACTCAAAGTCTGTCTCAATGAAGTCGAACGTAGTCGCCCTTTCCTGATCGGTCTTTTAGGGGACCGCTACGGTTGGATACCGCCGGAAGAGCGCATGCGGGCGGCGGCGCGTGAAGCCGGCTTCGAAAAGGAAGTGGCGGGACGCAGTGTCACCGACCTCGAGATCGACTTCGGCGTCCTCTCCAGCACAGAGCAACGACGACGATGCTTTTTCTATTTTCGTGAATCATTGCCTTACGCAAAGATGCGACCAGAGACTGCAGCACTTTATTCCGATGCTCACTCGACCGACCCGGACGGCCCAGCCGCGGTCGACAAACTGGCCGCGCTAAAATCACGCATCGAATCCGCCCTGCCCGACCGGGTGCGTCACTACCAGGCCGACTGGGATTCGAAGAAGGAACGGATCACGGACCTCGACGCCTGGGGCCGGCAAGTACTGGAAGACATCTGGTCCGAACTTGATATAGAAACAGCAGATTTTGCTGGCGATGCCGAGCCTTCCTGGCAAGCCGTCGAACGATTTACGCTGGAACAGTTCCTCGAGGAACGCGGCCGTGGCTTTGTTGGCCGTGAAGACATCCTCAAGGATCTCACGACGCTGGCACTCTCACCGGCAGAGGAGGATAAAGCTTGGGGGCGCTGCGTCGTCGGGGCACCAGGTGCCGGCAAGAGCGCCCTGTTCGCCGCTTTGCACAGCCGATTGCAGGACCAAGACGTGTTACTGCTTAGCCATGCCGCCGGCATTAGTGCCCGCTCCGGCCAGGTGGATGCGCTGTTACGATGTTGGATTGAGGAATCGGCCGACTTTCTTCAAATAGCAGATCCTATCGCCGACGACGCCTCAGCCGAGGATGTGGACGAGACCTTCCGTAGCCTGCTCAGTCGGGCCAGTACCCAGCGTCGTGTGGTGGTATTGATTGATGCTCTCAATCAGTTCGAACCCACAACCCGTGCCGAACACCTGACCTGGCTACCCAAGCTGTGGCCGGCCAACGCACGGTTGATCGTCACAGCGATAACAGGATCGGCGTCCGAAGCTTTCGCCGTACGCCCCGGAGTGACCGCCAGCGAACTGTCGCCGCTCAGCGAAGCCGAGGCTGGCGAGATCGTGACGTCGATCTGTAAGCGCTACCACCGCGAGCTCAACCCCGAGGTCCTCACAACACTGCTGGCCAAGAAGAGGACAGACAACGATCCGGCCTGCGGTAATCCGCTGTGGCTGGAAATCGCCGTCGAGGAGCTGAACCTGCTGGATGCGGATGCCTTCGAACACGCAGAGCAACACTTCACCGGTACACCGGAGGAGCAGTTATTGCAGCTTCTGATGGCGACCGTCGATGAAATGCCGGGTGAGGTGAAATCACTCTACGCGTGGATGCTCAAGCGTGCTGAGAAACTGCATGGCGACGCCTGGACCCGCGCCTTCACGGATGCCATCGGCGTCAGCCGTTCCGGCTGGCGGGAGAGCGACTTGCAGGTATTGATGCCTGTTCTGTCCGGTGAGGAATGGGACGATCTCAAGTTTGCCGCCCTGCGCCGTTCTTTCCGCGCTCACTTGATACAGCGCGGTGGTTATGGCCAGTGGGACTTTGCTCACCAGCAGATGCGGGCCGCTATTGAGGGGAGTCGCCTGACTGGACGGAATGAGGTGATGAAACTTCATAAAAAAATTGCCGACCACCTCTTATCCTTGCCTGCCAACGATTCGCTTCACCAAACAGAAACCATGGTACATCTGATCGAATCCGATGACCGTAAGCGGGCAGCTCAGTATTATGCTGGCAATTTGATGGACGGGGAACCCTTTGGTGCCACGCAAGCATTAGGGGAGAACATTCTTGCGACGGAATCCGAGCGCGATGCGGGATCCGGGATGGCATGGACTATCTCCTTGCTCCAGACTTGTGTGCAAGATAATGACCTGACAGCTGCTCTTATTCGTCGCTTCCTATTCGACCTAGACGACGCACTTTCAAACGTAGCCCGCCTACAGACGCGGCTGCCCTTGATGCACGCAAGCAATGAATCGCTGGAAAACCTTGTGGATCTGGTCCCGGGCAACGCCCAATGGCATCGCGACCTGGCGGCGAGCCATCACAAACTGGGCAATGTCCTCACCGCTCAGGGCGATGGCAAGGGCGCAGAGCAGGCCCATCGCGCCGGATTGGTTATTTCAGAAACCCTGGCGCGCGACGAGCCTGGCAACGGCCAACGGCAGCACGGCCTGTCCACAAGCCAAAACATACTGGGTGGTACTCTCGCGGCTCTGGGAGATAGCAAGGCTGCGGAGAGTGCTTTCCGGGCCGGTCACCGTATTGCCGCCAGCCTGGCACGCAGCAACCCAGACAATGCCCAATATCAGCTCAACCTGATGATAAGTAACAACGGTCTGGGCAATGTCCTCGCCACCCAAGGTAAAAGCAAGGGCGCGGAGCAAGCGTATCGGGACGGACTGGTAATCGGAGAAGCCCTAGCCTGTGGCGACCCGGATAATGTCAACTGGCAGCGCAACATATCAGTGAGCCATAGCTTGCTGGGCGAGACCCTCTTGACTCAGGGCGACAGCAAAGGCGCGGAACAAGCCTACCGAGCTGGCATGGCCATTCGTCGCAACCTGGTGCGAAACGACCCGGGCAACGCCCGATGGCAATACGACTTGTCAGCGAGCTACAACTCTCTGGGCGATGTCCTCACCAACCTAGGCGATGGTAAGGGCGCCGAGCAGGTCTACCGGGCCGGGCTAGCTATTTGTGAAATCCTGGTGCACAGCGACCCGGGCAATGCCCTGTGGCAACGCGACCTCTCTATTAGCCAGGAACATCTGGGCGACGCACTCGCCGCTAAGGGCGACAGCAAGAGCGCGGAGCAGGCGTACCGGACCAGTCACGCAATATTCGTAACCCTGGCACACAACGACCCGGAAAACGCCCGACGGCAGCGAGACCTTTTGGGAAGCCACAATAAACTGGCCTATATCCTCTCCGCGCAGGGTGATGGCAAGGGCGCGAGGCAAGCCTGCCGGGCCGCACTGGCCATTGCCGAGACACTCGCGCGCGACGACCCGGAAAATACCCGATGGCAGCGAGACCTGTCAATGAGCTACGAAAAATTGGGTGAGATGCTGACGACCCATGGCGATGGCAAAGGTGCGGAGCGGGCCTACCGGGCCAGTCACGAAATAAACACAACCCTGGCACGCAACGACCCGGACAACGCCCAATGGCAACGCTATCTGGCATTGAGCCACAACAAATTGAGCGATGTCCTCACCGCTCAGGGCGATGATGTAGGTGCGGAGCAGGCCTGTTTAGCAGGACTGACGATTGCCGAGACACTTGCCCACAGCGACCCAGACAATGCTCTGTGGCAACGCGATCTCTCCCTAATCTATGACCATCTGGGAAGGATCCTCGTCGCCCAGGGAAACGACACACTCGCGCTGCAAACATTCCAGATCAGCCATGCCATCATCGAAACTCTAGCGCGTAGCGATCCGGGCAATGCCGGGTGGCAGGACGATCTGTGCGTGAGCCACAACATACTGGGCGATTTCCTTAGCGTTCACGGCGATAGCAAGGGCGCGGCGCAAAGCTATCGGGCCAGCCATGCAGTTCGGGAAATCTTGGCGCGAAGTGATCCGGACAATGCCGAGCGACAGCGCGATCTGTCAATGGGCCATAGCAAACTGGGCGATATCCTCTTGACCGAAGGCGACAACAAAGGTGCGGAGCAAGCGTACCGAGCCAGCCTGGCCGTTCGTGAAACGCTCGCACACAGCGATCCAACCAATGCCCGGTGGCAGCGTGATCTGGCGATAAGCCACGACAAACTGGGCGCTATCCACTCCGCCCAAGGCAATGATTACAGGGCCGAGCAGGCCTTCCGGGCCAGTAATGCGATTTTCGAAACATTGGCGCGCAGTAACCCGAGCAACACCCTGTCGCAGAATGACCTCGCAGCAAGCCACGACCACCTGGGTGACATCCTCGCTGCCGAAGGCGATAGACGGGGTGCACAATATGCCTACCGGGCCAGCCATAGTATCCGTGAAGCGATAGTGCGGACCGCTCCGGGCAATTTGCAGTGGCGACGCGACCTCGCATTGAGCCATATCAGATTAGGTGATCTACTTGCCGCCCAAGACGATGGCTGGGGTGCGGAGCGAGCCTACCGGGCAAGTCAAAACATATTCGAAATCTTGGCTCGTGACGACCCGAACAGTGTCGAGCGACAGCGCGACCTCGCAATGAGCCATGACATTCTGGGCGACATTTTGCTTGCCAAAAGAGACAGCAGAAGCGCAACGCAGACCTACAGTGCCGCACTGACTATTGCGGAGCAACTAGCGCATGACAACCCTGACCATATCGAGTTGCAGCGCGACCTTGTTTTTTCGTTCTACAAACTCGCAAATGCTGCAGAGATGGGTGGTGACTCGGCGCGTGAATCCAGTTATCTGAGCCGCTGCCGCGAGACGCTGCGTTCGATGCAAGTCAAAAGAATGCCGCTCGATCCAACACTGAAAAATCTGCTTCGGCAACTGGAAGGTACTGACAACTTAACCGCCACTGATCGATAATTGGGTCTGGTGTATCAAGTTTGGTGCTCGATACGCGAACAGTCGGGCCGAGCAATCGCATGAATCGACCAGGGTGCGAGAGCGAGGAGTGCGAAGGTTTAAGTCTTCCAACCAGGCTCAGCGATTCCTGAGTGTACATGCCGCTGTTTACAATCTATTTAATCTCGGGAGACATCTCGTTGGAGCTGAGCATTATCGAAATCTCAGGACAAGTGCGGCCTATCGAACAACCTTGTAGTGCGCGCGCGCTAACAAATCGGGAATTAGTTTGACGGTATCGATATCCAATTGCCTGGTCGCATCGTCGAGCTGATTCCATGGCAGGATGCACGGGTTTGTCTTCTTGACCGCATCTTTCGTTCCGGGTTGATAGCTCCAGCCATGCATCAGCGACTGCCACACCCAGCGGCTGTGTTCCATCTGAGCAAGCTCCAAGATTTGTGACTCGGTCAACACCAGCATTGGCGAGGTGTCATCTGGTCGCTGCTTGACCATACGATAGCCGATGCGGCGAAGCTTCTTGGGGATTGATGCCGCGTTGTCCAGGTTCGATTCGATCTTATCTGCCGGTAACTCGTCGTAGGGCAACAGTGAATCATTGGCCTCAGCGATCTTACCACTGGACCCCGCGTTTCTAACATAGTCCTCGTGAACGAGCCTGGCCAACAACTCCAGCAGGTGAAGGTCTGTGAAGATCGAATGCTCTTCCATACGGAAGATTTCGTAACCGAGCGCCTGAAGCACGACAGGAATGGCATAGATACCTTGGATATAGTGGTCGATTCGATCCAGTGGCATTTCTTCGAACGGCACCAGGCGCGACGACCTTCGCGCAGGCTTATCCGTTTTTTCTCCGTAGCGGTAACCGTTGAGGCGCAGATACCGACACCGCCGACTGTGCTCCAGCTTGGCCAACGCATGGATTTCAATATCGGAAATATCTGGAATGTTGGCGGAGTGCTCCTCCGGAATTTTCCGGATGCCATGATTCACGGCGCGAAGCTTCGCCGGTATGTCGATGGCTGAATCTCGGAAGGATTGCTTTTCTGCGTTGGCCAGAGCACCCCAGCTGTCCGGCAACCGAATTTCCCTAACCTCTAGCCTACGGTTCCTAACGACGTTCCTGAAAACCTGCTCAGCTAAGAGCTCTACGAACGCTGACTCCGTGGCCAACCTGTTGGCGGCATCGGTTTTCGGCCACTGATTCTGCGGAATCATGGTCTGATACCGTTCACACTGAGTAAGCCAGATGAACTCTTGTGCATCGACGTGAAGATCGAGCTGAGCCTTCGGCGGTAAGGCGGTCAGATTGAATCGATTCTGCAGACCGAGGGTGCTCATATCGAGGAGTGCATCCATGGACCGCATGCCGTGTTTGTACGTCGTGATATGCAGCATCGCGCGCAGGACGCTTGGATCAACATTAACGCTCGCGCGCTCGACGATGCACTGTGCTTTGGCGTTGCGAACGAAATTACTTCGGAGAACGAGAGCCCGGCGCAATAAATAAGCATCATCCATTTCACTTTGCCGATTCGGACCCATGACATTTACAAACCCACGCAGCCGACTAACGAAATCTGGTCCTTTGACCTTCACGAAATCCTCATCGTCAAACCGGGAGAATTGCGCCAGGGTTGCAGCAGTACCGCCGGCAAACACAAAGATCGCCTTGCCGATGGCATACACGGTATCACCATCTTTGAACTCGCCATCATTCATCGGCGCCAAGAAGGAGGCAAGCCAACCAAGTCGGTGGCCCTTTAATGGTGAATCAAACTCGTCAAAAAAGATGAACGGCAACTGGCCCTCAGCGCCAGTGTCCTTTACCTCGTGCAGTGCCTTGGTAAGCTCGTCGTAGTGTGAATAAGAGGACATGTTGAATGTCTTCGACACAACGTTGTCGGCTTGAATTGATTTCATCACTTGCTTGACGCCGAATGACTTGCCGGCACCCGGCGGCCCAAAAACGGCGATACACAGAGGGCGTGGCGGATCGCGTTGTTCGATGTATTCGGAGATGAGCTCGCGAATTGCACCGTAGCTTTCGATTTCAGCGCGATCGATAGTCTCTAGCGCTCCAAACCTGGCACGCGGAACATTGGTGAGGCCTTCTGCAACTCCATTCAATACGGTCTGTTCTGCAACCAGTAACCGAGTATTCCGCGTTTGTTGATCCAAGATTCGCCAATAGGAGGGGTCAGGGTCGTCGCCGTACGCGGCGGGCTCAATCTCGCAAACGGCCCAGTCGTATTCTTTCTCTTCCTCGCCGCTATGTCGCCGTGCTGCCGTGAGTCCCGCGGCGATACCGGCTAACAGACGATCAGCTCCATGCTGTGCAATATGCCGTGAAAACGCTTCCGCAAACTTTGCGGAATCCCCTCTTTTGTCCAGATCTCGCTTGGAATTGAAATCGCCTTCCAACCTCAGCGGATCGAACACGAGCACGGCTTCCGGTTCCTGATCGAATTCGTTGCGAAAAAGAATTGCACCATCGGCACCAAATAGAGTAATCAGTAACGGGCATGGGCTGAACTGGTCAAGGGTGCGAATGGCACGCCAAGAATCCTTGCTTGTACGCTCCCACGAAAGCGCGCGGCTGATATTTACGCCTTCAAGCGCCCGCAGTTCATCCGCGTTAATAATCGTGAGCCCGTTGAGCCCGCTATTCGTGTGCATATAGTCCCGCGGTATCCCAGCTGCGAGCACACTGCCCATCTACCGTGACCGGTACACGCGTTGCACAGCTTTCGAGATTGCGACTGATGCTCCATAATAGCCTCTGTCCATCAAAAGTGCATAGGCTAGAATGAAGAAGACAAAAGCACCCTTTACACCCGAGCAATGCAGGCAGTTCATCGGGCAATACAGCCGCGAGCGGCCAAAATACGAGGAGCTTGCGGGAGCGCTCATGGCGGTTCTCAAGGTACCGGCGAAAGAGCTTGGTCTTCCTGCCATGGTGCAAGCGCGCGCCAAGGAAGTTTCTAGTTTCGCTGGAAAGATCCAGCGGCCCCACAAGGGCTACAAAGACCCACTAAATGAGATAACAGATTTCTGCGGTGTACGTGTGATCACCTTGACGCTCGACGGGGTCTCCCGCATCTGTGAATTCATCGAGAGCAACTTTCAGATCTACTGGGAGCATTCTGAAGACAAGTTGGATTCTTTGGGTAGCGATACGTTTGGATATCTCTCCGCTCACTATATTGTCGGTTTTCGCAAGGATGATTTTCCCGAAGAAGTTGTACCTGAGGGGTTGGTTGGACTTCGAGCGGAGATTCAGGTCAGAACACTGCTCCAGCACGCCTGGGCCGACATCGCCCACGAGTTCAGTTACAAGAGTGCTGTTAACCTGCCGCTGGCGTGGAAACGTGAATTGTCTCGGCTCGCAGCGTTACTGGAGGAAGGCGACCAGGCATTCGATCGACTACAGCACGACCTTTTGAAGTACGCAACCAGCTATCGCGATCACTACAACGATGAAGAACTGGCAGAAGAGATCGAAAGAAATGAGATCGTCCTGGAGGTCGACCCAAAGAACAAGGAAGTTGCACACAAGCTTGCCAAGCTCGCAATGACGCTCGAAGACTGGCAAAAGTCCGTCGACGTACTATCGTCTTTTGGAGCTGACGGAACCGCTGAGATGATGCGTGACCTTGGCGTGAGTCTCTGCAAGTTGCGTCGCGATAGTTCGAATATGGATGCATATACCGAAGGCCAACGCTGGATTCAGGCGGCGCTCGAAAAGAACCCGAATGATGTCGATGCCTGGGCGTCGCTGGGAGGGACGTGGCGAACGCTCGAGCGCAGATCCAAAGGAAGGGAGCTGCAGGTATTCCGAGAAAGTGCACGCGAGTGTTATCAACGTGCATTCGAGATCGATGCCAGCGATCCATACGCGCTGGGCAATTTCATCGAATATGAAGTCGTGGCTACGGCAAAAGGGAGTGTTCTACCGTATATTCGCCCGGCGATCCTGGCCTCGATAGAGCGTTGCAAAGCCCAAGCTAAGGCTGGCGTGAACCTGCCCTGGGCCTATTTTTCGTTGGGGGAGTTCTATCTTTTTCTGGGCGAGCCGCTGACTGCTCTGCAGTTTTACGCCTTGGGTGTGGACAGCAGCACAGCCTCTTACTTCGTAACGTCGCCTCTACGCTCCTTCGATTTGCTCAAGGAAGCGGACACCGAGATCCACGGCATGAATTGGGCCAGATCGTTTCTCGAGACAGCCGCGGCGCTCAAATTTGGGAAGGCAGTTTCCTCCGGCACGCCGGCGCTTTCGATTTCGGGCCCTGTTGTCATCGTTGCCGGTGGCAGCGCTGAATCGGACAAGCGTCGATTTCGCGACCTGGTGTTCGAATCCTTCTCCGACTATCAAGGCACAGTGATTTCCGGCGGCACTGAAGCCGGTATTGCTGCGGATATCGGTGAGCTCGGGGCATCAAGTTCCGATATCCAGACGATAGGATACCTTCCTGAGAAATTACCCAACGGCCTGGCAATTGACGCCAGGTACGATGTACATCGTAAGGTTCAGGGTGACGATTTTTCTCCGCTCGAGGTAATTCAGTACTGGGAAGACCTGACGGCTGCCGGTGTACCGATAAACCAGATTCGCCTGGTGACGTTTGGCGGCGGAGCGCTGTCTACCCTGGAGTGCTGCATCGCCCTCGCGTTGGGCGCACCAGTTGGCATCGTCTCCAGCGATGGGAAACCGACCAAACTGCTGGACAACCCATTCTGGAACGCCAAAGGGGCGGCGGGGGAAACGCATTTGTATGCGCTTGCTGCTGAGCCTGATCCGATCAAGTCATTCCTGAACCACGATGCCGACAATGAATAGCGCGGACTCTCATGAGGCGTCACCGATTCCGGTAGCCAGTGTGCGACTAATCGTCAAGAACAAAGAAGACCAGGTACTAATCTTGCGGCGGCCCGAAAACAGTCACGGCGCCGGTGGTTGGTGTCTTCCGGGCGGAAAGGTCGATTTCGGAGACACTGCTGAAGCCACCGCTATCAAGGAACTAGCCGAGGAGACCGCTCTCAGCTGCACGAAGGCGACGTTCCTCTTTTACCAAGACAGTCTGCCGAGCGAAGACAGTGAAATGCATGTCATCAATCTCTATTTCGAATGCGCGGCAGGGGGCGACCTTCAACTGAACGAAGAATCAACCGCACATGCTTGGATCGCCGCGGCAGAAATGGCCGACTACGAGTTTGTCTTCAAGAATGGCGAAGGGCTAAGACGGTATTGGAACACGGTGTAGATGGAGACGCTTGTAACTAGATGGACGATTATTCATTCCGCATTGTCACTCAGGAGCAGTTAAGTTGTCAGTACCCACGGCGCCTCAACGACGCGGTAGAATTTCCTATCCTTGACTGATATTCTAATCACGATTAGTACAAACTGAGCGTCTGACGCTGCTACCAGGATTGCGAACGATGACTATTGGCCCGATCATTGTTACTACCTGGGTTTCGCCGGAGGATCAAAGTCACGCTATTGGCTGCCCACTCTGCCGCGAATGGTCAACCATTGCGCCGGAACAACTCGACCAAGTGATCGACTGTCCTAACTGCGGTGGCGCACTAAAGACCAACCCCTTCAGGCTCGATGCGGATTGGCGTCCAGTGGCGAACGCGTGGCGCGGGAATCAATCCTAAACATGGCATGCCGGAATAGAAAGAATTTGGGGCGACCGAACTAGGAGTATTCTGCGGCGATGGCGATAAACGTCCGAACGGCTTTGACCGAATGGTCGCAGTTTCTCATTGCCGAAGGCCACATATTGCGGCAGCGTCCGCATCTTCTTTTTCAGCAAGCGGCGAACCAACCAAACGCGAACGTTGCAGCGCAAGCCGCGAGGCACCGCCGCGATATCGGAGTTGAGACCCGACCGTGGTTTCGTTGGATCAATAAAGACAAGACTTCATCAGGATGTCTGGCGACACTTGATGGCCACGAGTCTTCTGTGATCGACTGTGCATTCTCACCGGATGGCAGCCGCGTCGTCTCTGCTTCTGAAGACGAAACCGTTCGTCTGTGGGATTCCCGCTCTGGGGCGCCAATCGCCACGCTCGAGGGTCATACTGATACCGTATTGAGTTGCACTTTCTCGCCCGACGGGACCCGAATCCTGTCAACGTCAAGTGACGGAACCGCCCGACTGTGGGACGCGCGGACTCTTGTTCCGCTAGCAGTCTTACAAGGTCATTCGGACTCGGTACGAACCGGTAGTTTCACGCCTGATGGTGAGAAAATTCTCACATCGTCGTCTGATTGTACGTTGCGACTTTGGAATGCAACGACAGGGGCGCCTTTGGTAACTTTTGAGGGACATCCTGTCGGCGTAAGTTCTTTTGCGCTCTCGCCTGACGGCACTCGCGCCGTTTCGACTTCGCAGCAATATATCCCGGACCAGGATTGCACAGTTTGGCTTTGGGACCTGAGAGCGCCGGCGTTCTTGGCAAGACTTGAAGGCCATACGGATGTCGTGAGTTGGTGTACGTTCTCGCCATGCGGGGAGTTCATCCTCTCAGCTTCTTGGGACAACACAATACGACTCTGGGACGCCGCAACCGGCAAACTCCTGCAGACTTACGAAAGTCATGACTCCGATGGGATCGGTCCCTGCAGGTTTTCACCGGATGGCAATCGCATATTATCCGGTTCAGCAGACGGTACGCTGATACTGCGGGAAGTCGCTACTGGACGCATAGTTTTACGAATGCAAGGCCATGAATTTGGGCTCGTTGATTGCGAGTACTCCCCGAATGGGGAGTTGATCGTCTCAGCCTCTTTCGACAATACGATTCGACTTTGGAATGCTGACACTGGTGACCAGCTCGCTAAGATTGAGAAACATTCAACATATATCAACGCGTGTGAGTTCTCGCCTGACGGCTCAACGCTATTGTCTGCGTCGGGCGACCAGACGGTTCGGCTTTGGGATGCAACAGCCACGACCAAGTCACATGAGTCTACTTCTCGTGTTCGAGGTGTGAGCAATTGCAAATTCACGCCTGACGGCACTGTCATCCTGGCCTCCTATTACGACTATGTGCTCCGGCTATGGCGTGCGGATACCATGAATCTGCTTGCCAAGCTCGAGGGTCATACTAATTCGGTGTGGGTCTGTGACATCTCACCGGATGGCACTCGCATCGTTTCCGCTTCCGCGGACGAGAGCCTGCGATTGTGGGACATCATAGGTGGAACTCTACAAGCGACGTTGCGCGGCCATACTGATACTGTCACCGACTGTGCATTTTCCCCAGATGGCAATCGAATTGTGTCAGCTTCGGCCGACAACACTGCCCGCGTCTGGGACGCCACAACAGGGACCTGTCTGCTTACTCTCGTTGGGCATGATGAATACGTCGCTAATTCCTATTTTTCCCCTGACGGACTGCGCGTGCTCTCCATTGGTTGGGATGATGCCCTGAGGATTTGGGATACAATCACGGGAAGCAACACAGCGATTCTCGAAGGACATTCGGCACAGATTAAAGCAGCGGCGTACTCGCCGGACGGTTCTTCCATTTTGTCGTGCTCGACCGACAAGACATTGCGTCTTTGGTGTGCAACTAGCGGAACGACTCTCTTGACACTTGACGGGCACGATGACGGAGTCAATGCGTGCGCTTTTTCCCCTGACGGACTGCGGGTACTTTCCGCCTCCAGCGACCGAACACTGCGCTTGTGGAGCACCGAGTCCGGACAGCCAATCTTGAAACTCGAGGGGCATGATGACTCGGTTCATAAATGCTCGTTCTCGCCGGATGGTCAACTGATCGCATCTACATCGGGTGACGACACGCTTCGACTATGGCGCACATCGGATGGCAGACCGATAGCGGAATTTCCGCGCGCCACGGGACGGCCCACCTTTTCAAGTAGTGGGAGGCGAATTGTATCTTCCCATCCTGAGACCGGAGTCGTGTTGCTCGACGTACCTCGATTTTCGTCGCACATAAGCTGTTGATGAAATAGGAAACTGATGGCCCACGCGACACGAACATTTCGTATTTTCATCAGCTCCACGTTCGACGATCTGAAGGCGGAGCGAAACGCATTGCAGCGAAATTGCTTCCCGCGATTACGTCGTTTGTGCGCAGAGCACGGCACACAATTTCAAGCGATCGATCTGCGCTGGGGCGTGCCAAGCGAAGCGGCGCGGGATCAGCGGACCATGTCTATTTGCTTGGATGAAATCGCCCGGTGCCAACACGTCAGCCCGCGCCCCAATTTCATCGTTTTGCTTGGCAATCGCTACGGCTGGCGTCCGCTGCCAGAGGCAATTGATGCGACCTTGTTCGACAAGATTTGCGTTGCTGTCGGTGATGATCACGCTACGCAGCTGCTGAAGCAATGGTATGCACGCGACGACAATGCGATACCGGCGCAGTTTTGTTTGCGGCAACGAACGGACGAACATACCGATGACGCTGCTTGGCAAGTGGTTGAGTCCCGCCTTCGTGCGGCGCTCAAAGCGGGAGTGATTTCGCTGCAGCTGTCGGCCGAGGAACGCCTTCCGTTCGATTCTTCCGCCACGGAGCAGGAAATTGAAAAGGGTGCGTTGCGCGTCGACAATGCGCACGAGCACGTCTTTTGTTTCTTTCGCGACATTACGAACTTGCCAGTCAACGAACAGGCAGCAAGTTTTCGCGATATGCTGGTTGACGGTCATTCCGACGACGAAGCTGCGAATCGCCTTCGTGTTCTTAAAGCGCGGCTTGTCGGTGAAAAAGAATCCCTGGGCACGTTTCCGGAAATCAATAGCAAAACTTACTCTGTCGATTGGACAGCGATCACCGGCAAAGACTCGGTAGCGCAAGCACGCTACCACCAGCAGCTGTGTGACGACGTTTATGAATCTCTGTCGCGGATCATCCTCGAAGAGCTCGACCTCCTCGAGCAAATCGATGAACTCGCACGCGAAGTTGACGACCATCGAAGCTTCGGCGAAGAACGCTCGCAATTTTTTACCGGCCGGGCATCGATTCTCTCTCGCATCACCGCTTACGGTCGGAAATTGTCATCGCAGCCGCTGATCGTGCATGGCGTATCGGGCTCGGGTAAGTCCGCCGTCATGGCTCGGGCCGCGCGCAATGCGCTGGAGAATCGCATCGACGCTGCGATAATCACTCGTTTCATTGGCGCAACACCTGCTTCGGCCGATATTCGTTCGCTTTTGCAAGGTCTGTGTCAGGAGATCGCTCGGGCGTACGATACTCCCGAGGCATTGCTACCGAACGATTTCCGTGAATTGGTGCAGCACTTTGATCTGCGACTGCAAAGCGCGACGGACGAGAAACCATTGATCATTTTCTTGGACGCACTCGATCAACTCTCGAGCGCCGACGGTGGCAATACGCTCACTTGGTTCCCCGCAAAACTGCCGCAGCACGTCCGATTGGTGGCCTCCGTTACTCCGGGCGATACTTACGATGCCCTAACGCAGAAAATTTCGACTGACAGTCTGGTGCAATTGGACGCCATGCCCGAAAACGAAGGCTCCGAGTTGCTCGGCTTGTGGATGGACAGCGTCGATCGGACGCTAACAACCGAACAGCGAGCCATTGTGCTCAAAGGGTTCGCTGCTTGCCCTTATCCCCTCTATTTGAAACTCGCGTTCGAAGAGGCTCGGCTGTGGCATTCGTCCACGCCTCCCGAACAAACACTTCTTGCCAGCGACACCAATACACTAATTCGACAACTGATCGAACGCCTTTCGGCTGCATCCAATCATGGTGAAATTCTCACGCGGCACGCCCTCGGGTACCTTGCATGTGCAAAAAACGGGCTGTCCGAGGACGAAATGCTCGATATTCTCTCCGCCGATGATGACGTATGGGAAGAGTTTCTGCAGCGCGCTCATAATGCGCCACCTGAACAACGGATTCCGGCGGCCGTATGGTCACGTTTCTATTTGGATCTCGAGCCGTACTTGACCGAGCGCAGCGCCGATGGCGCATGGCTACTGTCGTTCTATCATCGGCAGCTCGCTGAGACGGTTGAGTCGAGCTGTCTTCAGGGCATGGATCGATCGTCGAGACACGGAGCGCTCGCGGACTATTTTGAAGGCCAACCGCTGTTCCTCGACGAAGCGGGTGACATCCAAGCGCGCAGCGGAGTGGGCGTTGATGAGAGTCGAACTGCGAATTTACGAAAACTATCTGAGCTTCCGTTTCAACAGGCAGCGGCTGGTGATCGTTTGGCGCGATTATACGAGACGTTGACGGACTTCGACTTCATGGAAGCCAAATGCAGTTACGTTGCTGTGACTACACAAGGCCAAGGCGACAACAGTAGTGTCGTGTACGGGGGCGTCTACGAGCTGCAAGAAGATTTCCGGCGCGCCCTCGACGTGGTTCCAGAAAACATCGATTCGCCAGGCGATCATGCGAGGCGACATAACATTTAGGACCGCGCAATTGGGCTGTAGGCCCCAAGCAGTAATGTCCGGTTTCTCCTAGGGGCGGAGCGACACCCGGATTTTCAGTATTCAGTTATGTTCGTCTACTGAGTTCTCGATTGATCCAAATAGGTTGATTGAAGTTAGATTTTGGTTGATGCAACTTTCGTTAGTGTTCTGAATCTATCGTTTTGAATGTGTATTTTTCCCGGCTTATTTACACCAAAATTACACGTGAAAAATGTCCCCAACGTATCTCACCTGGATTTCGGGCTGTGTCATCTGAAGAAGGCAATTCACTAATTCTGGTGAGATTCTATTCTTTCCGTAGTGGCTGAATCTCGAGTTCCCAATCGGCGTGATCATTCGGGCCAGCCGGGCCAATCTTCCCCTCTGCCGACCGCAGAAGCTCGGCTGGGTCGTATGCGATGCCATCTCTAAAAACAAACCTGATGTCTCGCGCTGCTTTGATGTCGTCGAGAGGGTTGCCACGCACCACGAAAAGATCCGCTAGCTTGCCAGCCTCTATCGAGCCAAGACGGGCATCGATGCCCAACGCCCTTGCGCCGTTAATGGTGGCTGCCTTCAATACGGCAGCTGGCGGTATTTCCGCATAAGTCATTGCGAGCAATTCGCGGTGAAAGGCAAAGCCTGGCAACAGATTTGTGTAGACGGGTTCGTCCGTGCCGACGATCAAAAGGTGCGCACCACCGGCATCGAATAATGATTTAAGTTCAAGCACCCGTTGCGTGAACTCTGCGTCATCAGATTCCGGCTCTGGCTCGCCGCGCTTCTCAAGCAGTTCTTGCGCGTACGGCGTGAAGTACTTCGCTTCGTCAGTCCACAGCATTTCCGATGCATGTACTCGACGCTCGTTGATACCGCCGTACATTTGCAGATTGGCATCGTAATACACCCCATGTGCCAACATCAGGTCGATCATTTGCGGCATTTCGGCGCTGTCCGGGCCTCCGCTACCAAGAGTAAGCTGGTGTTCAACACGGTCCAGACCCATGAGAATGGCGTCCCGCAACTCCACAT
>CAZTQL010000050.1:0-17807 GCA_964615665.1 uncultured Woeseiaceae bacterium
CGGTCGTGCTAATCACCGAGACGGCGCGAGCCGACTTGTTTCTGAATGGCACGCAGGGCTCGTAGGACCCACGGATACCGCGATGCGAAATCTCGACGGACTGCTGAGTAACAATCGGGCATGGGCGCAACGTGTAACAGCGGAAGATCCCCTGTTTTTTCGTCGTTTGGCCGAACAGCAGGCGCCCGACATCGTATGGATCGGCTGCTCGGATAGCAGTGTACCCGCCACGCAAATTGTCGACTTGTTGCCGGGGGAGATTTTTGTTCACCGAAACGTGGCGAATTTGGTCGTTCACAGCGACTTAAGCTGTCTATCAGCACTCCAATTCGCGGTCGATGTGCTGGACGTTCAGCATATCGTCGTGTGCGGGCACTACGGATGTTCTGGCATTGCCGGGGCCATTCGGCGTGAGCGACAGGGCCTGATCGATAACTGGCTTCGTCACGTCCAGGACATTTCCAACAGCTACCGCACGCTTTCGAATGCAGCAACTCTGGAATTCGACGAGAGCAGCATGCTGACGGAACTCAATGTCATTCGGATTGGTGTACAGCGGCCGCTCACGAGCGGTGAGAATTAGGGTTACCTAGACGTTGCGAGCGTCAACTGTTGGCTGCGGTCTCAATGGGTCGATGCAACACCCGCTTGAAACTGCGCCGCCTGGTTTTCGGGCCAGAGGGTTTTGCAGGCGCATCTGAAGAGCTGGCGCAGCAACTGCTGCCGATGGGTGAACGGATACCTCGAAAAGTCGGTTCGCGCGGAAACCCCTGTGTAAACAGGCGATCGGGCTGTCAGTTGGGCACGGTAGCCAGTATCTCCATCGACAAACGCTCGGCGTCCCTTTGAATATTTAGCTATACCTCTGATTCGAAAACATTTTTGCGAGACAATGGCTTTCCAACAAAGTGTTGCGTCGACCGGTTGAAATCGCAGTCAGAAGTAACCCTTTCCAATACGGCAAATACTAGCATTTGAGCGACCGCTTGCGGCGCACACCGGCCGCTCACGAGCGGCAAGTTCCGGGTGCAAAGTAGACGCTCGCGAGTGGAAACTATTGGCCGATACTCTTCCCCGGCGGCATGGAAGAGGGCGCTAAGAATGGATCAAAAGTTAAGATTCACTCAAATTTGGAAACTCAAGGCATTTCTCACTGGTAATCTGAGGCTCGTGTCGGCTAATTATTGGTGGTGCAAGCCGCATCTACAGCGATGATAGGTTCGGAAATGAAAACTGACTACTCGGTTTCTCGAATGCAAGATAGAGGTCGAAGGAGTCTCCTGGGCCCTCGTCGAACTGGAAACTTAACGACAGTCTTTTCGTTGCGTTCGCCTTCAATTCTGAAGCGTTTCGGTTTTGCAGATAAACTACAGTTTCAAGATAGTTTACGTTCGATTCGTTGGCACACACGCCGCGTACGACAAAGTTAATGCAGAGACGATATAGATGAATATTCGACCAATCAGAAATAAAAGCGACCACGAGAGTGCTCTCAAAAGAATCGACGCACTAATGTTGGCCGAGCCAGACACTGATAAAGGGGACGAGCTGGATGTCCTTGCAACCTTGGTCGACGCGTACGAGGCAACACATTTTCCGATAAGTAGCCCGGATCCAATCGAGGCCATTGCTTTTCGAATGGAACAGATGGATATGGATAGGAAGGATCTGGAGCCGTTCATTGGAACTCGTGCGCGAGTATCTGAGGTGCTCAACCGACGTCGCGGTTTATCCCTGAATATGATCAGGGCGCTACACAAAGAGTTGAATATCCCTTTGGAAGTGCTGGTGGGTTCAAGCACCTAGTAATAAGGTCGTACGCGTATGTAGCAGGCGGTAGTTATGAGTGGAAAACTGAAAAGAAAGCAGTTCATGCTCGCAATAGCGGGCGTGATGTTGATAGTCGCCGTACCGACCTGGTCAGCGTCACTCACCGAAGTGGCAAAGCTTTCCGCCGACGGCGGGGAGGGCGATCAGTTTGGGTATCACGTTGCAATATCCGGCGATACCGCATTGGTAGGCGTTCGATTTGATGACGACGATGCCAACGGCCTCGAATCGGGTTCGGCGTATGTGTTCACCGGCTCCGGAACTACCTGGAGCCAGCAGGCCCGGCTCACCGCCGCCGACGGCTCGGACCGCGACTGGTTTGGAGTCAGAGTCGCGCTCGAAGGCGACACCGCGGTTATACCTGCCGATGCAGACGACAGCGAAGTTAACGGTGTCGATTCAGGCTCGGTATATGTATTCACTCGCTCCGGAACTACCTGGACCCAGCAGGCCAAACTCACCGCGTCCGATGGCGCAGCGGTCGACTTGTTCGGCTACAGCGTCGCGCTCTCCGGCGACACCGTTTTTGTCGGAGCTCGTTTCGATGACGACGACGTCAACGGGGATGATTCGGGTTCCGTGTATGTATTCACCCGCAGCGGAACATCCTGGAGCCAGCAAGCCAAGCTCACGGCTGCTGATGGCGAGGCGGGCGACGAGTTCGGTTACAGCGTCGCGCTCGCAGGCGACACGGCGGTGATCACGGCGAACGCGGACGACAGCGATGTTAACGGCGTTGATTCAGGTTCAGCGTATGTATTCACTCGCTCCGGAACCGACTGGAGTCAACAGGCCAAGCTCACGGCCGCTGATGGTGCGGCGGGCGACTTGTTCGGCGTCAGAGTCGCGCTCGTGGGCGATACCGCGTTGATCGGGGCTCGCCTCGACGATGACGACGTTAATGGTATTGATGCAGGTTCTGCGTATGTATTCACTCGCTCCGGGGACGGCTGGAGCCAGCAAGCCAGGTTAACCGCCGCCGATGGCGGAGCGGGCGACTGGTTCGGCTACACGGTCGCGCTCGCCGACGATACCGCCTTGATCGGGGCCGGCAATCACGACGGTGCCAACGGCGTTGATTCAGGTTCAGCATATGTATTCACGCGTTCCGGGACTACCTGGAGCCAGAAAGACAAACTCACCGCGACGGATGGGAAGGCAGGCGACCAATTTGGTGGGAAGGTGGCGATCTCCGGCGATGCCGCTGTGGTCGGGGCGCGCTTGGTTGACGACGTCGTCAAAGGTGTCGATTCGGGGTCGGTCTATGTTTTTACGGGCCTGCTGGCTGTTGCTGATGAGGGATCTTAGACCAACCTATCTTGGTTAGGCCGTCGACCGCCTTACGCGTAGTGCTACTAAGAAGAGAACGGCGAGGGCAATTGTGATGCAATCCATTGCGATTGCCGCCCCAACCTCGCTCAGAAATTCTCGCCCGTAGAGCATGACTAAAGACACAAAGATAACTTTGCTGACTGTTACTACGGAGATGGAGAACACTCGGCTCTTATCGTCTAAGGCGCCGTAAATGAGAATTACCCCCATGAGTCCTACTAATGCGCACCAACTGCGAACGACTATTGTTTCAAGCGTTCCGCTGAATGAAATGCCGAACATTGATTCGAGCGCAGCTTGCGGGGCAAAAAGGCCATAGAACATCGTAAATGTCAGCACCCCTGATACCAGCATTACCCATTTAATGTTCTTGATGATGAAATTCATTCGTACTCCCAAATATTTCCATTATGCGACGTAACCATAATTTATGTAGACGTAGGTTGGTGATTGGGGCTGGACCTGCTTTGAGACCAGACCGTATAAAATGAAAATCAGGATTCGAATTTTGATCGGCATTGAATCGAGAGATGTGCCCACTTGGGTTTCGGGTGCCGTCTGAGTTCATTCAGGGCACTCTCGCGGCGGTTCTGTCGCAAAGTTAACTACGAACGCGAAACCACGGTAATTGTCGGCACCTATCCTGTGGCTGCCAGAGAATAAAACTGTTGCCATGACGGAAGTGAACTCTTGTATTGACCCTTTTTCAACATGCGCCAGACGTCAATGCCTGCCAATGTCGCTCGTGCAGACCAGAACGATTTAAAGCCCAACATTGGGCGAATTCGGCGTTTGATGAAGCGATGGTCTTGCTCGACAATACTATTCAGATATTTACATTGGCGAATCTTGATACGTTTGTTTTCGTCACTGTTGTATTGCTTGATGTCAGCGGTATTGGCTCCGCTCTTATCGATATTGATTAGACTGGGCTTACCACTGGAGCCGATGGCTTTGTTGAGAAAACGCCTGGCGGACTTCGTATTACGCTTCGCAGTGAGCAGGAAATCGATAGTCTGGCCTTGCTTGTCGACGGCGCGATAAAGGAATTTCCACTCGCCTTTGATTTTGATGTAAGTCTCATCGAGGCGCCAGCGAAGGCCAGTCCGTTTCTTGTTTTTGCGAAAGGCCTTCTCGATACGGGGTGCGTAATGCACGACCCAGCGCTGAACGGTGCTGTGGTCCACCGTGTAGCCTCGCTCCTGCATTAGCTCTTCCAGGTCACGATAGCTCAGCGAATAGGCCACGTACCAACGCACACACTGTAAAATAATGTCCTGCTGGTGATGACGGCCTTTGAAACTGATCACGATTTACCCAAATAACGAAACTCTCAGCACAGGAGTATAGTTCAGAGGGTCATCACCGCAAATTTTGCGACAGAACCCCTCCCTATCCCGATTGTTCTATATGGTTTTCTCCTGATCAGTCAACAAATCAATAGGCAATATAGGCTGAAAAGAAAACTGTTGAGAGTTGATTGGAAATATGGTCATGTTTAGCCAAACTCCGTCAACTGTTTGACTAAAGACAATATGAACAAGCACTTCGCAATTTGCACTAACAAAATGATCTGAACCCCATGCATTCTCAAGTAACTTGGAATAGCCACCATACGCCTCTCCAAACCAGTTCTTTGCCTCTGTAACTGAATAGGGAAGAGTACAGATCCAGTAGCTAACAGGAGATTTCGACATACTGCAACTATGCTCATTCAAATCAAACTCAGTAAGCGTCATCTTCTGCTCCGCAGCTCCCGCCAGCATTGCGACAATATCATCTGAAAAATGCTCTTCAATAAACTTTTCATACAAGCCACCAAGATCACCTATTTGTTTTAAGTGAGCTTTAATTTGATTAGTAAACTGTTCTGCATAACTTTGCGAAGACAAATTTAAAGACGCCGCAAGTGGAGTAACACGCAGCGGTATTTTGCCTTTATGCCACCAATATTTTGCATCTTCAGTAGCAACAGCTAAATCCAGCCCTCGTTTTTCTGCACCCAGGCGACACATCAATATAGAAACAAATTGGCCCGCAATATTGTCAGGCAGTTTTCCAGTAACAGCAATTTGATTAACTTTCTCCAATGCCTCTTCTTCTGACAAACAATCATGGCGAAAATCAACGACAGCCTGTGACGTAAAAAAATAACCCTCTCCTGGAAAAATCGAAGCACCCGGATTGCCACAGGGGCATTCATTGTCAGAGCATTGTGCTGGATTTTTATCATTACCTGATACTTCCATATAAAGCATTGCACTGCCCTCTACAGACTTAGCCTGAGAATCACTGGTGGAAAAACTTTGTTCATCAACAATAGCGACTGACGCCTTCGGCTTTTGAGCAAGTGCCGGTTGGGCTTCTTTACTTATTAATTTCTCAACTATACCTTGCAGATCGGTTAAGCTCACCTCCGTTACAGCTTCGTGCGGAACAGCAAGCGCAAGTCTTGATTTAATGTCATCCGTGGTAGCAACTTGCACCGCAGTTGAGCCATTATCTGTCTCAATAGTTTCATCGGCTCCCCACTGTAATAAAATGTTAACCACCGACAAATGCCCTTTCTCAGCAGCAGCAATAAGGGCCGTGAATCCTTGATCTGTTTGAATATCGATCTCTGCGCCTTCATCCAAGAGCAAGCTCACCATATCAGCCTGACCATAAATTGCCGCAACACAAAGTGACGTCTCACCACTACAATTAGGCAAATTTACATTCGCCCCTTTTTCAATTAATAGTTGCGCAATATCCCTATGGCCATATTTTGCTGCAGTCATCAGTGGAGTCATCCCGTTTCTCTTTAGATCTATATTTGGAAATCGAGAAAAGAAAAGTATTTTGGTATTGAGAACGTCTCTTACCCGCGCAATTTTTCCTTGTCTGCAAGCTGTAAACATCCTGATATGTAACTGCGTGAGCGCTTCCATACGTACTCCTAACTGAATCGCCCCGAGTTCTCCGGAGAGTTTTTGGTTTGACTCAGGCGGCCATCGCCTGAGCTTGTTCTTGATAATACATCGCTTCGTATTCAACCGGCGGTATATCACCAATCGGTTCGAGCATACGGCGGTTGTTGAACCAATCTACCCACTCGAGTGTTGCGTATTCGACCTCATCGACGTTGCGCCACGGTCCACGTTTCCTGATAACTTCGGTCTTGTACAAACCGTTGATCGTCTCGGCCAGTGCGTTGTCGTAGCTGTCACCGACACTGCCGACGGAAGCGGCGATGCCAGCCTCGGCCAGGCGCTCGCTGTAACGGATCGAAAGATATTGTGTACCGCGATCGCTGTGGTGAATAAGATCGTCTGACTTACCGCGTGCGTGTATCGCTTGTTCCAGCGCATCAAGCACCAGATCTGTTTTGATCGACGTCGATACGCGCCAACCAACGATGCGTCGAGAGAAGACATCAACGATAAAAGCGACGAACTGGCGCTCAACTAGATCCGCCGGGGCGCAACGCGCCGCTGGCGTTGATTCTCGCTTCAGCGCTTTCCAGACCTTGCGAGCACCGTACACCTGGAAGTTCTCGTTCCAGACACGTGTAATATCCGGCTTCAATGCCTGGTCACTGTGATAACGTGCCGGGCAACGCCTCGGCTCGCGCTCACGCGCCTTCCGTTCGTAGTACGTCGAGGGTGCAATCGGCAGCACTTGGCAGATTGGCTCGACCCCGAATCGGTCTTTGTGATCGTCGATATAACGAACCATCACTTCAGTCGGCGGTCGAGCTCCGCCTGTGCAAAAAACGCTGACGCCGTCTTCAGAATATCGTTAGCCCGCCTAAGCTCCCGGTTCTTGCGCTTCAGCGCCTTGAGATCTTCAAGCTCGGACGACGTTCGATCGGGACGACGACCGTCGTCAATCTCAGCCCGCTGGACTCACTTGCGTAACACCTCCGGCGTACAGCCGATCTTCCCGGCAATCGACGTCAATGCCGCCCACCGTGATGCATAGGATGGTTCTTGCTCGTGCAGCATGCGAACCGCTCGTTCCCGGACTTCCAGGGAACATCTGTTTGCTCTTGTCATCGGAGTATCCTCTCAACATAAAAGGTCTCCGGCAACCCCGGGGCGATTCAGTCTGGACTCCAAATCAGATTTCCTTAGCGTAACTTTTCGTACCGTTGGACTTCGAACACCGTTTACGGTCATTCGTGGCTTTACCGGTCGACAAGGGTGGCACGGTGTTGCGGTTTCAGGGCGAGCGAAACGACGATCGCGACGTTAATCGACTGACCAGCAGTGCAGTGTATGGACTAAGCGGCAAGCAAACCCTGTTGTTCGGTTGGGCTTCACGATCACATTTCTCGACAAGACAGCTTTCCAGGCGATTCTACAAGATGGATTCCCTTTTTTTCAATCTTGGAGAAATAGATCAAATTGTCGATCCTGTTGGTGTCCTTGCGAATGGTTACCATGACCACTCCTGAGTCACTATCATAGTTCAAGCCGGGTATCGCATTATCCAGTGGCGTCAAACTAAAGCCCCACTGTTCGAGAGACGCGACCAACTGCACACCATCTAGTGAACTTAGTAGCTGCTGATATATTAGGTTCGCCTCCTTACCCCAGTCGGCTTCTATCGACCCGGGCTCGTCGCCATCTAATTCTTGTTTACTCGTGCCTAGCAGCAGGCTTTTAATCGCGTCGTTTTCAATGAAGTCCATCAGCGTTTGTCCACCATCCAACAATTTATCCTTATTTGCACCATGGTCCAGCAATATCTCGGTGGTCGCTAGATACCCACGGATTGCTGCAGCAAATAACGATGTGGCCCCGTTATTCAACGACGCTTCAATATCTGCACCTGCCTCTAACAGCATTTTCACAATGCGCGAGTGATCGTTTTGAGCGGCAATGAAAAGGGCCGTAGAACTGTCGCCTATAGCCAACTCTGTTGCGGCATTCGATTGAATGAGTTCAGCCACGACGTCTTCGTGCCCATATTGAGCCGCCATATACAGCGCAGTTGTACCATCGCGCCTCGCTAGGTCAACATTCGCGTCATGTTTGAGCAACACCGAGACAATGGCTTGATATCCTTGTTGGGCAGCCATTATCAGAGCGGTTGAACTATGTTCGCCCGTCTGCTGAAAGTCTACAGACGCGCCATGTTCGAGGAGCAAAGTTATAACGCTACCGTGTTCCTGCTGGGCAGCGATGATCAATGCTGAACTCTCACCACCATCGAGTTGCACGTTGACCGTGGCATTTTTATTAAGAAGTGCTGAGACTATCTGTTCATGGCCATTTTGGGCGGCAACGTATAAAGCGGTCGCACCGATCGCATTCGTCACGTCCACGACCGCATTATGATCGAGCAACAAGTCAACGATCACTTCATTGCCTTCTTGTGCAGCCGAAGCAAGGGGCGTAGTCCCATCTTGCAAAGCAATTTCTGTGTTGGCGTCTTTTTTAAGTAGTGCCGCAACAATTTCAACATGCCCATTGTTTGTCGCGACGTAAAGCGCCGTCGCGCCAAAATTATCGCTAAACAAGTCAACTTCAGCACCTTTGTCTAGCAAGATGTCGACGACCTTGTCGTGACCACCCTCTGCGGCGAGAATGAGAGCGGTCGCGCCATCCTCGTCTAGTTGGTTCACATCAACACCATGGTCAAGCAAGGTGTTAACCACTGCCACGTGGCCCAATTGCGCAGCATATGTGAATGCTGTTCCGCCCTCAGCGTTGATGATGCCAGCGCTAGCGTTGAAAGTGAGCAAGACCCTTACAACGGTGTCACAGCCTTGTTGTGCAGCGACAATAAGTGCCGTCACACCGTTTTCATCCCGTTCATCAACCGCTGCTCCGTTGTCCAGCAGCATTTTGACGATGCCTTCAAAACCTCTTTGGGCTGCAATAAACAATGCAAAAATACCGCCGTTAGCACGTAATGCAGTAGAAGCACCTTTTGTTAACAATGCATTAACAACATCGGTATGACCATTTTCCGTTGCTGCCAAGAGAGCCGTCGAACCGTTAGTTCGCGGTAAATCGATCAAAGCACCTTTGTCCAACAACAGCCCAACAATGGCTAAGTGTCCTTGCTGCGCTGCTTGGATCAAAGAAGTTGCCCCGTTGTTTGTTTGCACATCTAGGGCGGCTGAGTGTTTGATGAGCGTCTCGACAATGTTCGTATGTCCAGCTTCCGCCGCGACTATTAGCGGCGTGTAACCCCCCTCATTTGTCTCATTCACCTTGACCGCAGGAAAAAAGAGCAATTTCTTGCTCCTCAATATCATCTTTACTTGATCAAGCTGCCCTAGTTCGCAGGCTCTAATAAGTTGAGCGATGTCGGCCATAGTTGGTCTTCTCCAATTGGTGACGGTGAGTTAGTTTACCAGCTCAGGGGCTGGTATCAGAGCATAGCAGCCACTCGCCAGTGGAAAGTTTTGCATAGGTACCAAGTTTCACGAGAGGCAAGTATGTGGATGACAATTTTCATTTGTAACTTTGGCAAATCCAAGATTCATGATTCTGCCGGTTACTATTTGATCAATGTCGGCCACCGGCGCCAAATCGCGCCTATCGAAATTCTGGAAGCGATCAGCAGGTCGCTGATAAACGACCATTCGTAACTTTCTTTCCCTAGTGGTAGGCAAATGCTCCGGTCATGATCGGCGATTCGTGCCTCCTTTGAAACCTGAGATCATGCGGTATTGCGGCAAGTAGTTGAGCCATACATCAGCAACTTGCTGATTCGTATGCGGGCCAAGGATAGAATCAAATGGCACCATGCGTGGTAAGTCCAGCACTCAGAACCTTACTGCACCTTTTCGGCGGTTTGGGCCAAGAACCCCACATACCAACGCACACACTGCAAAATAATGTCCTGCTGATGATGACGGCCTTTGAAACTGATCACAACTTACCCAAATAATGAAGTTCTCAGCACAGCAGTATAGTTCCGAGGGTCATAATGGCGAGTTTTGCTACAGAACCCTTCCGGGTGCATAGCGGACCCTCGTCAGTCGCAAGTATAGGCCATCTCTTTCCGCTCACTTCAGTTGTCGCCAAGGTTTATGCAAAAGTTAAGATTGCGGGGGAGTAGGGCGAGCGGCAAGTTCTGACCCGAACTTGCCCCTCGCGACCGGCTGCTTCTGGGCGTAAGCGGACCCTCACCAGGTCGCCTCTGAGCGGCCGCTAGTGATGAAAGCAGACAGTCGCCCCTGGCGGCAAGTCCTGACCCCGACTTTCCACTAGCTCAGCGACGAGTAAGGGTCAGTATTGGCCACGACAATTGAGTGAAATCATCATACTGTCCGCTCCCACAATCGACTATCATTGGGGCGAGACCACGAACGAACGGATACTACGAATGAACGAAAGGCGTCTCGATACGAACGGGCAACCAGTCAATACCGCGTTTTGCTTCCGCAGAAACAAGGAGAAGGCAGCGTACGCGCTGCGTGGGCTTCTTCAAGGGGTCGTGGCGGACCAAAAACTGGAACCACGAGAACTCCTTTTCTTGGATACCTGGCTCCGAACACAACAAGCCCTCGATGACGGAGACGTAGTCGACCTGCTCGATCTAATAGGCGATGTACTTGCGGATGGAACGGTAACCGGTGATGAGTTGGCAGAAATCTATGCACTGATCGAGGACATCATTGAATTTAGTGAGCAAACAACACGCGACGAGGCGGCTGCCATTAATGAACTTCTCGGTCTAGTGACTGGCATAGTCGCCGACGGGGTCGTTGATCTATCGGAGTTTGCCCAACTAGATCAGTGGATCGGAAATAATCCCGATGTATCGAATCATTGGCCAGCCAACGTCATCGCACAACGTCTACGTCATATCGCCGAGGATGGTGTCGTCGAGCCTGAGGAGTTGGAGGAGCTCAAGACCACATTGCAGCAGATGTGTGGATACTCATTTGAGGAAACGGGTGCCGCAGATGGCGGTGTTGCCGAAGTGTTTGAAGATGGCATCCAAATTTTTGAGCACGATGGAAAGACGATTTGCTTCACGGGGAAATTCGTCTGTGGAACACGAAAGAATGTCGAGAATACGGCGTCAAAACGGGGTGCACAGGTTGTACGGAATGTAAGCGGACGTACCGATGCATTAGTTGTTGGCACATTGGCAAGCAGAGATTGGCGGTTCACGAGCCACGGTCGAAAGATCGAGAAAGCGCTTCAGCTGCGAAATGATGGCAGGGAGATAATTATTTTATCTGAACGAACATGGCGAGGTTTTATCTGACCGGACAATGATGTCGCGGTGCACGCTAAAGTCAGTGGGAAGTCCTGACCCTCTCTTCGCGCTCACTGGGATGAGAAACTGGTGTAAATACTTGACTGTGAGCATAGTCACTTGTCAGTACCTTTTAGACGTAGATTAGAGTTGTGGGCACGCGTCTCTGTCTACGCTGCTTTTTAAACAATCTAGCCTCTTATCAATATTGCTTACAATCTGCACACTATTCGCTGCTGCTTCCTCGTAAATTTCTATCCATTGCTCTACTGGCTTAGTGTCGAGCGATTCCTGATTGTTGATATTGGGTATAACAAGATCAGGGTTAATAGTTACTTGTCTTTGTGAGTCCAATTGTTTGAGATTGCGATAGTAGCCATCCAATCCAGTATTGCTACTACTGGCCCCCTGTAGTGCTGCCATTTCCTGCCATTGCTGAGATTGCAGTTGTGCTTGTTTTGCGGTGCCATATTGAATCACTGCAGCGCCCAGCACTTGCAAAAAGAACCTTTTGAGTTCGGCAGACCGAAGAGCCCCGCTCATGTCATCGGCCGACTGCTGGTACTGGGTTGCGGCTTCCCCAAAATGGGTGCGAGCTTTACTATAATTTTGCAGGGACGCCGCATCGGATTGTTTGGCTTCCTGAAAGCTGGCAAGAGCCAAGTAACTTTTTCCGCTAATATAGCTTTCATTGGAATTATTACCAAGCGCGACTACCTCAGCCTTCCTCTGAAACAACTCAGCGACTTGTTCTTGGTCATCAGCCTGTACAGCATAATAAAGTACATTCTTCCCAGCGACGTCTAAGGCATTTACCTCTGCACCGTGATCCAACAATAAGCCAAGCATTCTGGAATCGTGTTTTTTGACGGCAACATGCTGGACTAAACCGCCTCGCCGCATATCCATGGTGTTAGGGTCAACGCCTGCTTTCAGTAGCTCTGTTGCCAGGTTGTAGTCATTCACATCAATGGCGTAGTAAAGCATAGTGCTCCTGACTTCTGCTGAGGAGTCTCGGTTTAGTATCGAAAGAGCAGTCGAATTTCGCTCGTTATCGGGGACGTTGACAAGTGTCGGTATACTGGCATATTGATGGAGTTGGTATGATGCAGATAAATTTTTCAGCGACTGCTTAAATACAGCTTGCACTGCAGAATGGGCTCGCTCAATCGCTTGTGATTCCACACTAAACATTGAGCCAGCATAAGACTTCTCTTGTGCGGTTTCCTCCGTTTGATAGATGAGCTTCAGGCTAGGATAAGCGTAAGCCTTCCATCCAAGAGTAATTTCTTGAATCAGAGCGAGCGATACACCGCCTTTTCCCCATTCTTTGATCTCGATAACTTTCGGCACAAGGATAAGCTGGGTTTCTTCTTCGCCTGGCTCTGGCATTGTTTCTCTAATATTGACTTCGTCAAATAATTGCCGACTCATGTGCACGCTATCTTGTCCTATACCCGTATAGGCGTAGGCCCAGCCGTTACCTTTAAAAACATAACTGCTGAGGTCCGGGGTGGTCACAACAGTGGCTCCAACTTGGATTTTTTCGCTGTTGCCATCATTAGTAAAAGGCTTTGAATCAATCGTAAATACAGGATACAAGGTGCACCCGGCCATGAGATTCAAAAGTACGGAAACGGCCGCTATCTTCATTTTCATTAGTTTTTATCTTGGTTGATGAGGCTATCGCATCGTGAAAATGGGTTTTATCCCCGCCCCACGGACGGTTGAGATAAATTCGATTTCTTCTTTTTTAATGATCTCTAGTTTCAGTCTTTGTCTGGGATTGTATAGGCACTCAATAGATTCAACGATATCAGTTCTTGCTTCGGAGTGCCTTTCGTATCCACGATGTATCTATTGCCGCCGTTCACGAGCGGTAAGTATTGGCCGGGATTTGCCCCTCGCCATGCAGAGGAGGGCGCCAAGAATGAATCAAAAGTTAAGATCGAGATGGAGCGGAGAGAGCTTATTCAGATGTTGAAGCTGCGGGAGGAGGGCAATTGAGCAACCAGATACAACTCGTCAAGTTATTGCCGGCTAGCGTTGCGGCGGAAAATCCGCAATAACGAGGCGAAGTTCCTCTGTATATTCTTTTATTCGTCCGGCTTCTATCAGCTGTGGCGAATGTACGAGTTGGTTCCTGAACTTGCGTATTGAATTCAGCCTTATCGCATATTCGCTAGGAATGCGATCGTGCTTCTGAAGCAGACTAATGGCCCGAGCGGGGCTTGGTTTCCGGTCGGAAATCAACGATACAAGGCTTTCGAGTTGTTCCTCGAGAAGAATCCAGAGCTTTAGAAACCCGCCTATTTCCAATGGCTGCAGATCTTGTTCAATTCCAATGCGAAGCTTGTCGCAGAGTCTTTTGAATTTGTCTTGTCTGGGGTACAGAACTGCATCTGGGATACTAGAAAAACCACGTCCCCAGAAACGCTTCGACGTCGGAATCTGAAATTTGGCAATTAGTCGGTTTTTGAAATCTAACTCGGTCTTTGAGTCGTATTGGCTAGTGATATCCTCGGTGCCGGCTACATATCCTTCTTGGTAATATGGTCTTAGCGCGTCCGGTGGACAGATGCTAAGCAATCGGACATTTACGAGATCGTGTTCGGAGTTGATAGAGATCCGATTCGTAATGTAAGGGAGGCCGAAAACGTAAACGTACGCCCATTCTTCCGAATTGTTGTTCTGCGCAAATGAGCACGCAACGGCAAGTGAGTGAGTGAAATCAAGTAACGGGGTATCGCAGACCTCGTAGTGCTGCAGAATACTCCACTGGACATATTTCTTCCTACGAATTTCTTTGAATCCAGTAATCCTCTCTTGCTCAACGGCATCCGACAGGAGATTCGCTGCTTGTTCTAGCACACCAAATCGGTAGTGTATTTCCGGCGTCCTCAACGGATCGCCGCGATAGATACTAGGATAAAACGTCGAAGCGTCCGCTCTGTTTTTGTAGTCGCGCTTCTGACCGCGAAAAAAGAGCATGTGGTCTTTATTGAGGAAGGCTAACTGGGCCACCTGCTCCATGAGTTGCCGATACGTCGATACGGAGAAAGCAGCAGAACGATCTACGGAATCGTCACCTACGAATGATTTTAGGGCTTCCGAAAGAGTGCCTTCTATATGTCTCACTTAGACAGTCCTTTGCGCTAGCCGTCTTGGCACGCAGATCTCAAGTCGTCGCTGAGCTTTTCCAACAAATTCAGCAGTGATTCTATATCCGATCTGGATATGACAATTCGCTGGCCGAGATTGTACTTGTTATCCCCTGACTTGAGGATATATCGCTCATCGACTATCCCCTCGGTATGAGCCAATAAGTGCCGTTTCTGAAAAAGAACAAGTAGCCGTCCCATCTCCGACTCGTTAAGCCAAGAATCGTAGCCATGGCCGACCGCATCTCGCCAAAGCTTCGAACCGCCATCAATTCTCTGAAACGCGTTGGGAGGCCCCTGACCATAGGATTCGTACAGCCCTTCATTGTACTTCTGAAACGCAGTAACACCGTCTAGCAAACAAGATTCACGAAGCGAACGGCAGGTTAGTTCGGCGGCATCCTTGCCATGCATTTCTTCGAGCACATTCCGAATTGTGTTTTCACTCTCGATCTTTGCGCGAATTTTTCTAAGCGAGTCAGCGAAAGTGCGAATCACAGAGTTGGCTCCGCAAGCCGGGCAAAAATACGCACTTCCGATCACTGCAAACCGAGATCCACATTCTTCGCATTGAATCTTGAGTTCCATCAGCTCTGCTGCTTTGGAAGGAAGGGTATACGCACGATGCGTTCCGCCAGGCACCTCGATTGAGATGGAAACAAAGGCGCTCCTTCGCTGCTGTCGATTGAACCGCTTCGCGTCTGAGCGAAGTGACCTATCAATCTCCCCCTCAACGACCTTTAGGGCCTCGGACTGGGCGTGTTCGACTTGTTCTTTCGTGAACCATTGGTCCGCTGGTGCCTCGTGACGACACATCGGGCACCACACAGCCTCATCCGACACAATACCGAGCCAATCTTTCTCATCTACCTTAAAGTTGAACTCGCAGTTGTCTGCAGGACATTGCCTGTCGATGAATCCGTGTTCATCAACTGCTATCTCTACAGAAATGCTTTTCTTGTTTAGCCCTTTAAGGGTCTTGATCAAGTCATCAAACACGAGACACTCACCGACTTAGTTGACCAAAGAGTCAAAGTCTAGTCCTTTTCCTTGTCTACAGGCAGGCGCGGCGTGGCGCGTTCTGGCGCTGAGCGTAACTCGACCCACATCTTCTGTTCTCCCAAAGAGTCTTCATCAAAGCCTTTACGGACATTAGCAAGCGGCTGAGTAGACGGGCCTTTTGATCTCCGAAGTAACCCAGTCTTCGCTGAAACTCTTCCGATCGACTTGCCATCTTGGTCCGATACTTCAATCAATAGTGTTCTTGCAGTAACGTATCCCCGGACGACGTGATAGAGCACGTCTAGAATCTCAGGCAGTATTTGAACTTCCTCGTATCTAACTTCTACATCAAATGATTCGGTCCATTCATCGCCGCCTCGATAGATGGTCGAAGTCTGGTCAATGCCGCGCGAACGCGTTTGTAAGCAAATTTGATCACGCGTTTCGCTGCGATCGATGCTACTAACAGTCAAACTGTAATGATCAAACATCGCCGTGACAGCTTGCTCAAACTCGACCTTTCCGGCTTTTCTAGGTTTGCTTTCTCTTAGCCAGCCCCGTTCCTCTCCGGCGGAACGGTGATTCACAAACCAAAGTACTATCGCGTCTAGTATCGCACTCGCGTTATGAAACGCGTTTCCGCAGAGTATCCGAATTTCGTCCACAGTAATGCGTATACGGGGCGTCGTGCTATCCCAATATTCTACGTATTTTTCATGTTCAAAAATTTCGTAGTGCCGGTGGGCATTCGCGTTTCTTAGCGTGTGATTCAGACCAAGGCGATAGAACTCTATTTCGTAGGACGATTTCTTCTCAATTGACTTGATGGCTTTTAGTCGGGCACGCCCGCCATTGTCTAGTTTGAAGTCATCACCGTACAACTTCTTGTCTATCAGGTGATACGCCGTACAAACAGGTGCGTATACGATACGTAGGAGACTCTCGTAGAGAGTCTGATAAGCGGACATCCACAACATGATTTGGGCACGATACGGAACATCGTCTCCCATCTTTCTTGCCTCCCAATAGTCCTGGCACGCGTCGTTGAAGCCCGACTGAAAATTTTCTAGGGAGTTTTGGATGACAATCATCATCCGGCGTGTATTTCCGCGCATCGCAGCTTTCGCAAATGCGTTGTTCGTTGCGCGCACTGTTCGGTAATCTCGCAAGCTATCGCGGCCCTCTAGCGCGGCGAGAAAAATTGCCTCTTCCTTCGCCTTTATGATGCTCGCCTCGAATACCCCCCATTTCACACGGTGCACGTCAAACAGATCGATGTACTTCTCGTTAAAGTCGTTGCAGGCAAGTTCATAAGTTGGCGAATGGCTACGCAAAGGCATCATGATTCCCATGACAGCGCGCTATTGGCAAATAGCTAGATCGCGAAGTTGTTTCTAGTACTATAACCGCCCGCATTTTCAAGTGCGTGAGCTCGCGTAGGGCACGAAATCCTCTAGAGTTCGAGAGATGTGTAGATTGAATCAATCTCTTCGTCCTGAATACACAAGTAGGCGAGTGTCTGCTGCTGACTGGCATGACCAAATGCCTGCATCAGGAGTGGAATTGGGGTGTCTTGTTTCGTGCGTTGCATGTAGCCCCATGTTTTTCTCAAGCTGTGGCTGCCGTAGTTTCCTTTGAGATTCGCTTGTCGACACCACTGCTTCACCAAATTATTCAGGTACGGTACCGTCAAAGATTTTGTCGGGTCCATTCCAGCGAAAAGATACGAATCATCGTCGACCCACGTCAGGTCCTTCATTTTGAGCGCTTTACGATCTAGATGTTCCAGGAGTCCTTGAATGGCCGAGACGGAACCATTGTTGACTGTCACAGCTCGATACTTCTTCGTTTTCTTTTGCTTAATTTCCAGCCGATCACCGGGTTGCAAATGGCGAACCTGCTTCAGCCGAATTGAAAGCAACTCGGACGCTCGATAAGCGGTATTGATTCCGACCACAAACAACGCCAGATTTCGAGGGGAGGGCGCCAGTGCCTTCTTGATCTTGTTAATGCCGTTCACTGTCCGAATCGGCTCAACCTTGATCGTATCTCCCAGCCTTGGGTGATTCGGATTCGGTTCGGGGCGGTTGTCGTCGAAATCTAGCATTGCATTAACTTTTAGCAGTTTTCCTATAAAACTTAAGGGGGATTATTTCTATAGGGGTACTCAACGTACCTCGAAAACAGATTAAAAGTCAATGATACCAATGGTTTACAAATCCCCAAGTAATCTTAACTTTTGTGTAATAGTTGGGCAGTTAAGAAGAGACCAAT
>CAZTQL010000051.1:0-17774 GCA_964615665.1 uncultured Woeseiaceae bacterium
GCGACCACGAAGATACGGCGCTCCTCCGCCATCAGCGCAACCATGTCAACGCCGAGCGAGCGCAGCCATTCGGTACGTGCGCGCTCGAGAAAGCGGAAGTAGTTCGCGTAGTAAACGACGCCCTGCGCGTCAGTGTCTTCATAATAGACGCGAACCGGCCACTGGAAAGTCGGCTGCTCAGGCGCGGTCAAACGGCAGCTCCTGATTGCCGGCGGCACCGGGCGGCGTCAAACCAAAATGCAGGTAAGCATTTTTCGTTGCGACGCGCCCACGCGAGGTGCGCATCATGAAACCCTGCTGGATCAGGTAAGGCTCGACGACGTCCTCGATCGTGCCACGTTCTTCACCAATAGCTGCAGACAAACTTTCAATGCCCACGGGCCCACCGTCGAACTTCTCGATAATCGTTTGCAGGACGCGTCGATCCATCGCATCAAAACCGTGTGGGTCGACTTGCAAAACGTCCATCGCGCCTTCGGCGATCTTGCCGGTCACGACGCCGTCACCCTCGACCTCGGCAAAATCACGCACCCGCCGCAGCAAACGGTTGGCAATGCGTGGGGTACCGCGCGAGCGCGTCGCGATGGCCACGGCGCCGGCATCCTCTATCGGCAGGTTGAGAATTCCGGCCGACCGCCGTGCGATCGTCTCAAGATCCTCGGCTGTATAAAACTCAAGTCTTTGCACGATGCCGAAGCGGTCGCGCAGCGGTGATGTCAGCAGGCCAGCTCGGGTCGTGGCTCCCACTAAAGTGAATGGCTGCAAGTCGAGCTTGATCGAACGGGCCGCCGGACCCTCACCGATCATGATATCGAGCTGAAAATCTTCCATCGCCGGGTACAGCACTTCTTCTACCACCGGACTCAGGCGGTGAATCTCGTCGACGAACAGCACGTCATTCGGCTCGAGGTTGGTCAGGATAGCGGCGAGGTCGCCCGGTCGTTCCAGCACCGGCCCGGAAGTCTGGCGCAAATTCACGCCCATCTCGTTGGCGACGATGTGCGCCAGCGTTGTCTTGCCAAGCCCGGGCGGGCCAAAAATCAGCACATGATCCAGCGCTTCAGCACGCCGCCGGGCTGCTTCGATAAATACACGCATTTGCTTCTTAACATCGGGCTGACCCACGTATTCCGCGAGTTTGCGTGGTCGTATGGCCCGATCAAAGACGCGATCATCGGGACCGGTCTGCGCACTGGTTAATCGATCGTGTTCAATGCCAGCCATTATGTTGCCGCCTGCTTGAGCGCCTGCCGAATGATGTCTTCAGACGACTTGCCCTCAGTATCCAGTTTGCTGATCAACTTGTTGACCTCACTTGCCTTGTAGCCCAATGCAACCAGCGCATCGAAGGCCTCGCTGCGGGCGCTTGCCACCGCCGTTACACTGGCTTGGCCAGCCGGCGGCGTGCCGACGCGGTCGATACGATCACGCATCTCGATAATCAGGCGCTCCGCCGTCTTTTTGCCAACCCCGGGTATTTTTGCCAGGGCAGTCGCATCCTCGTACTCCACGCAGCGCCTGAAGTCATCGGTCGACATGGCAGAAAGTACGCCCAACGCCAGCTTGGCGCCAACCCGGTTGACCTTCAGCAAGATGCGAAACAGCGAGCGTTCGTCATCACTCGCAAACCCGTAGAGGATCTGGGCGTCTTCGCGCACCAGCAGGTGCGTGTGCAGAAACAGCTCCTCGCCGACTGGCGGCAAATCCAGGAACGTGGACATCGGCGTTTCCACTTCATAGCCAACGCCTGCGCATTCAACGACTATCAACGGTGCGTGCTTCGAGGTCAGGCGACCTCGCAGTGAACCGATCATCGTGAGCCTGCAATCGCGTTGCCGCTGCCGAGCTGCGCGTTCAATCGCCGCTGGTTGCCATGGCACAGCGCGGCGGCCAGGGCATCGGCGGCGTCCGGTGCCGGCGTACCGGCGAGATTCAGTATCGAGACCACCATGTGCTGTACCTGCTCCTTGCTGGCCGCCCCGCTGCCAACAACGGCCTGTTTAATTGCGCGTGGCGCGTACTCGTACACCTCGACGTTGTGCTCGAAAGTCGCGCACAAGGCCGCCGAGCGGGCATGGCCGAGCTTGAGCGCACTGCCGGGATTCTTGTGCATGAAAACACTCTCGATCACGACAGCATCCGGCTGATAGTCGGCGACGATGGCACCGACCGATTCGAAGATCTGCCGCAGTCGATCGGCGAACCCGCCTTCCAGGCTCTTCACCGTACCGCTCGCCACGTAAACAGGCGTGTCACCGGTAAAATCTAGCACGCCGAAACCGGTCAGTCTCGAACCGGGATCGATACCCAATATGCGTTGCTTGTCGGTCAATGGCCGTCTCAGATTTGCGCCAGCACATCGTCACTGATGTCGGCGTTGCTGTATACATCCTGCACGTCATCATGATCCTCGAGCATCTCGAGCATCTTGATCATCGAGCTGGCCTCTTTGACGCCCAGCTCGGCATTTGTCGAAGCACGCATCGTGATTTGAGCGCTCTCAGGCTGAAGTCCGGCTGCCAGCATGTTATCGCGCACGTGCTCGAATTCGTCGGGTTCCGTCAACACCTCGATGGAGCCGTCGTCATCGACAACGACATCTTCGGCACCCGCCTCGATCGCCGCCTCCATTACCGTATCTTCATCGCTGACAGTGTCGAACAGCAGCTGACCGACCTGATTGAACAGGTAGTTCACTGAACCATCAGCACCAAGATTGCCGCCGAACTTGCTGAACGCATGCCGCACATCGGCAACCGTGCGATTGCGATTATCGGTCAGGCAATCCACCATCACCGCGGTACCGCCGGGCCCGTAGCCCTCGTAGCGGATCTCATTGAAGTCGTCGCCATCCGTCTCGCCCGAACCCCGCTTGATGGCACGTTCGATGTTGTCCTTCGGCATGCTCTGGGCTTTGGCCTTGTCGATCGCGAGCCGCAGACGCGGATTGGCATCGAGGTCACCGCCACCCATTTTTGCCGCAACGGCGATCTCCCGAATGAGTTTAGTGAATAGTTTGCCGCGCTTTTTATCCTGGGCACCCTTGCGATGTTGAATGTTTGCCCATTTACTGTGTCCTGCCATACTGCCCTGCTTTATCGGCCATAAGTGTCGTTAACAGCAACCCAAGGGCGCCGAAACTGCGCGTATGATAGCGGGTATTTCCACGGCAGGCACACCTCGGCAACCGCACTGATGAGCGCAACCAACCCCGAAAATCACAACAGCATCGATGCACCGAATGACCCTGTCGCCATGGTGCGAGCCTTCATTGACGAATTGCCGCCGAAGGATGGACTAACTAAGGCCATTGAGGAAGGTCGGCAGATAGCCACGATCGTCGAACCGCTCGGGTTACCGCGCGAGCTGCTCGCCGCCGTGCATCTATACCCTCTCTATCGCGACGATTTCTGTAGTAAGAAAACGTTAGAAAACAACATAGTAGAGGATGTTTCTCGATTTATTCTCGGGCTTGAACAGCTTAATCAGTTCTCCCTGCCAGACAACTGGCAGCCTGGTGAGGCGCTCGCGGTCCAGCAATCTGAGGCCTTGCGCAAGATGTTGCTCGCGGTCGTCTCGGATGTGCGACTGGTGCTGGTGCGCATCGCGGAGCAACTGTACCGCTTACGTGAGGCAAAGCAGGCGCCGGCTGATGTGCGCCAGGCATTGGCACTTGAAACGCGCGAAATCTACGCCTCGTTAGCGAACAGGCTGGGCGTCTGGCAGTTGAAATGGGAACTCGAGGACCTGGCGTTCCGTTACCTCGATCCGGATACCTATCTTGAAATCGCCCGCGCGCTTAAGGAAAAGCGTACCGAGCGCGAGGACTTTCTGGAGGGCGTGCAGTCGGTTCTCAAGACCGAGCTCGACAAGCAGAGTATTCCCGCGACAATTTCCGGTCGGCCGAAGCACATCTACTCCATCTGGAGAAAGATGCAACGCAAGGATCGCGGCATCGAGGGCCTGTACGACATCCGGGCGGTTCGTATCCTGGTGGATGACGTGGGTGCCTGCTATGCCGCTCTTGGCATCGTGCACAACCTCTGGTCCTACATGCCAGGCGAGTTCGACGACTACATAGCGAACCCGAAGGAGAATAACTACCAGTCGCTGCATACCGCCGTGATTGGTCCGGAAGGCCGCACTGTCGAGATACAGATTCGTACCCACGACATGCACCGGCATGCCGAACTCGGCGTCGCGGCGCACTGGCGATACAAGGAAGGCGGGGCTACGCCGGCCGCGTTCGAACAGAAGATTCGTTTTCTACGGCAACTGCTCGAACCTGCGGGCGACGATGCCGATCTGCTCGACCAGATTCGTGACGACTTCTTTGAAGATCGCGTCTATGCCGTCAGCCCCAAAGGCGATGTGGTCGAGCTACCCGCCGGCGCCACACCGCTTGATTTCGCTTATCACGTGCACACCCAGGTCGGTCACCGCTGTCGGGGCGCCAAGGTCAACGGGCGCATCGTACCGCTCACCTACCAGATCTCGAACGGCGATCAGATCGAGATTATTACAGGCAGCCAACCACGACCCAGCCGTGACTGGCTCAGCCCCAAACTGGGCTACCTGGCAGGGGCAAGAGCCCGCGCCAAGGTGCGCAACTGGTTCCGACATCAGGATCGCGATCAGCACCAGCGTCAGGGACGCGACATTCTCGACCGCGAGTTGTCGCGGCTCAATGTTAAAGACCAGCCAACTGACACAATCGCCAAACAGCTCAAGCTCAAGGGTACGGAAGCGTTATGCGTGGCGCTCGGAGCTGGTGACCTGACCTCGGCATCTATTGCGACGGCACTGCAGCATCTGCGCGAGCCCCAACTGCCGGATCGACGGCCCCGACGGCAGCACAAAAAGAAAGACAATACGCCGGACCCGGTTGCGGTCAGCGGTGTCGGTGACCTGCTGTGCAATTACGCGCGCTGCTGCCGGCCTGTGCCACCCGAGGCAATCGTCGGCTACATCACGCAGGGACGTGGTGTCAGCATTCACCGCCAGGATTGCGGCAATTTCCTGAGCCTCAACCAGCGACATCCGGAGCGCATCATCGAAATCAAGTGGGGTCAGCAGAGTACCGGCGCCTACCCGGTCGATCTGACGCTGCACGCATTTGATCGCAACGGCCTGATCCGTGATGTCACCGCATTGCTGGCCGATGACGATGCCAACGTGCTGCGTTTGAAAAGCCGCGCCGACAAGCAATCCATGCAGGTCATTATGGACATCGGCATCGAGATCAAAGACCTGCCGACACTCAGTACGGTAATTTCCCGCCTCGAACAGCTGTCAAACGTCGTCTCGGTCAGACGCAAAGGCTGACCCGGCGAAAAGTCGGCTATTCAGCGATCTTGCGTTTCGCGACATCCGTTGCGAGCGCCATCATTGACGTCAGGTCACCCAGGTTGGCCGGCACAACGTACGTGTTACCGGCTTTCGCGAGATTTCCGAACTCCCCGATGTACTGCTCAGCGATGCGCAACTGCATCGCCTCCGCACCACCGTCGGACGTCATCGCAAGAGCAACCTCGCGCAATCCTCCGGCTGTGGCGGTCGCGACCGCCAGGATAGCTTCCGCCTCACCTTGAGCTTCGTTGATCTGCTGTATTTTGACAGCTTCAGATTCCTTGACGACCCGCTGCTTCTCACCCTCGGCCTGGTTGATCTTGGCATCTCGTTCGCCTTCCGACGTGAGGATAACCGCGCGCTTTTCTCGTTCGGCACGCATCTGCTTTTCCATCGCGCTCAGAACGTCATGCGGCGGATTGATGTTCTTGATCTCGTAACGCAGCACCTTGACGCCCCAGGGGTCACTGGCCTTGTCGAGTTCGGCAACGACGTTCTGGTTGATGGCGCCGCGCTCCTCGAACGTCCGATCAAGATCGATTTTGCCGATCTCGCTACGCAACGTCGTCTGCGCCAGCTGCGAGATGGCGAACATGTAATTACCGATACCATAGGACGCACGACTCGGGTCCAGTACCTGCATATACAGGACACCGTCAACGCCGACCTGGACATTATCGTTCGTGATACAAATCTGTTCGGCGATGTCGACGGCCTGCTCCTTGAGCGTGTGCTTGTAGGCAATGCGTTCCAGGAAGGGAATAAGAATATGAAAGCCGGCGTTCAAGGTTTTGCTGTACTTGCCGAGACGTTCGATGACGTAAGCGTTCTGCTGCGGCACGACAACGGCTGTCTTCAGCAGGATGACAACGACGACAAATACGATTGCCAGTGAGACGATGAGAGAATCCATAGCTAAATCCTTGGTTTGCTAGTTATTTGGCTTTGATACGAAGCGTCAGTCCGTCGACTTCGAAGACCGTAGCGCGAGCGCCGGCCTTAATCGGTTCGCTGCCCACGTTTTCCGCTGTCCACTTCGTACCGCGGTACTCAAGACGCGTTTCAGCACCGGGCGCCAGGTCCTGGTCCACGTTGACGCTCTTGCCCTCCAGCGTCTCGTTAAACCCGACCGCGCCGCCACGTATTTTCGCATACAGACTTTTGCGAAAGGTAAAAAATGAAATAAGCGCCAATGCCGCGAAGGCCATCCACTGCGCCCATTCTGGCAATACCAGGCCGAACATGGACGCGAGGCCGACCAGGAATGCCGAAACTCCGAGGAAAACCAGGTAAAACTGCGCGTCGACAGCGAACAGCTCGACGCCGAGTAATACGGCGCCCAAAATCATCCAACTCCACCAGGTCATTGCACAGCTCCCCTTTTTCGGAAGCGCCACTATATCGTGATTTCGGTTACTATCCAGCTCGCCGCGACGAAAATAATAACGAGGGGAAACGGCATGCAGCCGATCGTTGACACGATTAACGGTTTCATCTGGAGCAACGCGCTGATCTACCTGTGCCTCGGCACCGGGTTGTTCTTTTCCATCCTCACCCGATTTGTTCAAGTGCGCCTGTTTAAAGAGATGATTCGTTTGCTGTTCTCCAGCAAGGAATCCGATCGCGGCATCTCATCGTTTCAGGCACTGGCAGTGTCTTTGTCGGGTCGCGTTGGCACCGGGAATATCGCCGGCGTCGCGGCGGCAATCGGTTTCGGCGGTCCCGGAGCGGTCTTCTGGATGTGGGTCGTCGCCTTTCTTGGCGCATCGACGGCGTATATCGAATCGGCACTCGGTCAAATTTACAAAGAAGAAGACGAGGGACAATATCGCGGTGGCCCTGCTTATTACATTGAGAAGGCGATGGGCCAGAAGTGGTACGCATGGATATTCGCCATTACGACCATCATTGCTACCGGCCTGCTGCTGCCGGGCGTACAGTCCAACAGCATAGGCAACGCGGCCGAGCTTGCCTTTGGTGGTGGGGCCATCGTCAATTTCCTGGGCAACGATATCAGCTCGACCAAGATAATCACTGCCGTCATCGTCGTCTCAGTGCTTGGCTTCATAATCTTCGGCGGCGTAAAGCGCATCGCTCACTTCACCCAGATCGTCGTGCCATTGATGGCGTTGGGCTACATCGTGATGGCACTCGGCATCATCGGACTGCACATTAGTGAGCTGCCGGCCATTCTGTCGCTCATCGTTACCGACGCGTTTACGCCCATGGCCGGCGTTGGCGCAGCCATCGGCTGGGGCGTGAAGCGCGGCGTTTATTCGAACGAGGCAGGCCAGGGAACCGGCCCGCACGCAGCCGCTGCGTCCGAAGTTCAGCACCCGGCGCAACAGGGTCTTGTGCAGGCTTTTTCCGTCTATATTGATACCCTGTTCGTTTGTTCGGCAACCGCGTTCATGATTCTGATCACCAAGCAGTACTACGTGACCGGTGTCGAGGCGGTTGTCAGCGGCGGCCTGTTGGACACCGGCGTGCTGGCGAACAGTCCGGCTTTCACGCAGCTGGCGCTCGAGAGTGTCATGGGTGGCATGGGCAAGACCTTTGTTGCGATCGCACTGTTCTTCTTCGCCTTCACAACACTGCTGGCCTATTACTACATCGCTGAAACGAACGTCGCCTATATTCGTCGCTCGATCCGGTTTCCGGGTGAACTAGTCGTATTGAAACTGGCATTGATGGCGTCGGTTTTTTACGGCACGGTGCGTTCCGCTGATCTCGCGTGGGCGCTCGGCGACATCGGCGTCGGCATTATGGCCTGGCTCAATATCATCGGCATCCTGATTCTATTCCTGATGGGTTCGCCGGCTATCAAAGCGTTGAAAGACTACGAGCGGCAGCGCAAGGAAGGTGTTACGACTTACACGTTCAATCCATCGAAACTGGGCATCAAGAACGCCGACTTCTGGGAAAAGAACTAGGAACGGACCCTGTCCGCGACTGATACCCCTAAGCGGCCTTACGGCCGCCGCGATGCTTCGCCCGCAAGGCGGGCTCCCACAGGGTAGCCTCGAGGTTCGTCGGCCGCCTGTAGGAGCGGGCCTTGCCCGCGATAGTGCCATCGCCCGCTACGTGCCCTCGGGGTGCAAGGCGGGCTCCCACGGCAGTTCGAGCTATCGGTTAGGAAAATTCAGCGCCCGGTTGTCGACGGCCAGCGCAGCTTCATGAACCGCCTCCGCCAGGCTCGGATGTGCGTGTATGGTGCGCTGCAAATCTTCCGTGCTGGCTGAAAATTCCAGCGCCAGCACTGCTTCCGAAATCAGCTCACCGGCCATCGGTCCGACGATATGCACGCCGAGTATTTCGTCATCGTCTTTCGACGAAATGATCTTCACCATGCCCGCTGTCTGTTCCATCGCTTTGGCGCGCCCGCTCGCCATGAACGGAAACGATCCCGTCTTGTAAGCACGACCGCTGGCTTTGACCTCGGCTTCGGTCTTGCCCGCCCATGCAATTTCCGGACTCGTGTACAGAACCGACGGGATGACGTCGTAGTTCATTTCAGCAACCTCACCCGCCATCAGGTCGGCCACCATGACACCCTCTTCGGAACCCTTGTGCGCGAGCATCGGCCCGCGGACGCAGTCACCGACCGCGTACACGCCCTTGACCCGCGTGCGACATTCCTCATCAACAACGACGAAGCCGCGCTCGTCAAGCTGGATGCCGGCGTCTTCGGCAAACAGTCCATCCGTAACCGGACGTCGACCGACGGCAACGATGAGCTTGTCGAACTCGATCGATTGGTCACCGTCTTTGTCGGTATAACTGACGCTCACCGCGTTGCCCTTAACTTCCGCCTTCGCCACTTTGGCGCCCAATCGGATATCAAGGCCCTGTGCTTTGAATTCCTTGGCCGCGACTTTGGCAACGTCACGATCGGCCATGAAGAGAAAATCGTCCATCGCCTCGAGCACGGTGACACTCGCGCCGAGTCTCGCCCAAACGCTCCCTAGCTCAAGACCAATAACACCGGCGCCGACGACGCCCAGACGCTGCGGCACTCCCTCGAGCTCCAGCGCATCCCACGAATCGATAATGTGCTCCCCATCGAAAGGTGCGATACCCAGCTCGATGGGTGCAGACCCTGACGCCAGTACAACGTTATCGGCGCTAAGAATCTCGGCTTCGCCGTCAATCGGCGTAAATTCAACCTGCTTGCCGGCGAGGAGTTTGCCGTGACCAACCAGGCCCTCAACTTTCGCTGCCTTAAAAAGCCCGCCGATGCCACCGGTCAGCTGCCTGACGATGCTGGCACGACGCTTCTGCATCGTGGCAATGTCCATCTCAACTTCGCCGGTGCGGATGCCGTGCTTTTTAAATTCGTGCTGCGCACGATGGTAAAGCTCTGAGGATTCCAGCAACGCTTTCGAGGGGATACAGCCCGCATTCAGGCAGGTTCCGCCAAACGCGTATTTGCCGTCGCGGTTCTGCCATTCGTCGATACACGCCACCGACATGCCATGCTGCGCCGCACGAATAGCGGCGATGTAGCCTGCAGGACCGGCCCCAATTACGACAACATCAAAACTTCTGCTCATTGGCTCGTTATTTCCTGTTCGTTATGAACCCGATCAGACCTGCAACAGCAGGCGGCTCGGGTCTTCCAGTTGCTCTTTGATTGTCACCAGAAACTGCACGGCTTCCTTGCCGTCGACAATGCGATGATCGTAGGTCACCGCAAGGTACATCATTGGCCGCGCCACAATGTCGTCGCCAACCACCATCGGTCTTTTCTGGATCGAGTGCATACCCAGAATCGCGCTCTGCGGCTGGTTCAGAATCGGTGTCGACATCATCGAACCGAAAATACCACCGTTCGTGATTGTGAACGTGCCACCCGTCAGATCGTCCATGCTGATCGAGCCATCCTGCGCTTTCTTCGCCATCGCATTCAGCGCGGCCTCAAACTCCGCAAAACTCATTTGATCAACGTCGCGGATAACCGGAACCATCAGGCCACGGTCGCTGGAAACGGCAATCCCTATGTCGTAATAGTTGTGATAGATGATGTCCGTGCCTTCAACCGAAGCGTTCACGGCGGGAAACCTCTTCAACGCCTCGACGGCCGCTTTAGTGAAGAACGACATGAAACCCAGGCGAACACCGTGTCGTTTCTCGAATGACTCGCGATATCTCGACCGCAGCGCCATGACCTCGGTCAGGTCGACCTCATTGAACGTCGTCAACATCGCGGCTGTCTGCTGTGCTTCTACGAGCCGCTCGGCGATCCGTGCACGCAGCCGCGTCATCGGCACGCGGCGTTCGGTGCGCTCCAGGCTCACCGCTGCAGTTTCGGTAACGACCGGCGCCCGGGAATCTCCAGGCGTAACGTCGCTGCTGTCGTCCTTTTTGAGAAACGACATGACATCGCCTTTGCTAATACGACCGTCCTTGCCGCTGCCGCTCACCATGGTCGCGTCCAGATCATGCTCCTCGAGCAGGCGACGAACGGCGGGGCTCGTTTTGACCGGGCCTTGCGCTGCTATTGCCGCAGGCTTCTCCGCAGGCAGCTCTGCCTTCGCGGGTTCCGGCGCGGCGGTGGCACTCACTTCACCCTCTTCCAGAATGGCCAACACATCACCGGCCGTGACGGTCGCGCCATCTTGCGCAACGATACGCGTAATCGTCCCGGATGCCGGAGCCGGAACCTCGAGAACCACCTTGTCGGTTTCCAGATCGACGAGGTTCTCGTCGCGAGCCACCGTTTCGCCGGTTTTCTTGTGCCAGCCAACCAGGGTTGCGTCGGTCACTGACTCTGGCAAAGGCGGTACCTTGATCTCTATCGTCATTTCGTCTTCCGTTTGGTTTTTTGCGGCTTGGTGACTTTGCTGGCCTTGCTCTCGATATCGAGAGCGGCTTCAACCAATGCCTGTTGTTGTTGCAAGTGAATTTTGAAAATACCAGAGGCTGGTGCGGCCGCGCCCGCACGCCCGGCATAGTAGAGTTGCTGCTGCGGCGAGAGCGGTTCTTGCAGCCGATGTTTGATCTGGTACCAAGCGCCCTGATTGAGCGGTTCCTCCTGGCACCAGACGATTTCCTCAACGTGCTGATACTGTTTGAGCAGCCCTGCATATTGCTCGATCGGGAACGGGTACAACTGTTCGATGCGAACTATCGCAATGTCGTCGATGCCATGGGACTCGCGCGATTCCAGCAGATCGAAATAGACTTTGCCACTGCAGAAAACCACGCGCCGCGTCTGCTTCGGTTTGATCCCCTCTATCTCGGGAATGACGAGTTCGAACTCCCCGTCTGAGAGCATCTCCAATTTCGATACCGACATCTTGTGGCGCAGCAGACTCTTCGGCGTCATCACGATCAGCGGTTTGCGGAACGGCCGTATTTGCTGGCGGCGCAGCATGTGGAACATCTGCGCCGGCGTTGACGGCACGCAGACCTGAATATTGTGCTCGGCACAGAGCTGCAAGAAACGCTCAAGACGCGCCGACGAATGCTCAGGTCCCTGCCCTTCGTAACCGTGCGGCAGGAGCATCGTTAGCCCGCACAGGCGGCCCCATTTCGCTTCGCCGGAACTAATGAACTGATCAATCACGACCTGCGCACCATTCGCAAAATCGCCGAATTGTCCTTCCCAGATAACAAGCGTATCTGGCGACGTGCTGGCGTAGCCGTATTCGAATCCGAGCACGGCCTCCTCGGACAACAGCGAATCGATCACACGAAACCCGTCGCTGCGATCTGTGAGCGTCTGCAGCGGGATGTACTCGCGGTTATTCAGCTGATTGTGTATGACCGCGTGCCGATGAAAAAACGTCCCGCGACCGCTGTCCTGACCAACCAGCCGCACGATGTGGCCATCGGCGAGGAGCGATGCGTACGCCATCGTCTCGGCAAAGCCCCAATCCATCTCGGCCTCGCCGTTCGCCATCCTGATGCGGTCGTCTAGAATCCGCTGCACCCTGCCATGTGGACGCACGTCCGGCGGAATCGTAGTGATCGCCTTGCCCAGTTCCGCCACGCGCTTCGGACTGATGGTCGTATCGGTCTCGATATCCCATTCGATGTTCAGGTAGGGCGCCCAGTCAACTGTGTACTCGTCGCCGATCAGGCCCAGCGAAGACTGTGGCACGGGCTCACCGCGATCGAGACGATCGCGGTACTCGTCCTGCAGCCGCGCCGCATCGGCAGCCGCGACAACCGAGCGATCAACTAACCGCTCGGCGTACAGCTCGCGCGTCGTTTTGTGCTTACGGATCTTGCCGTACATGATCGGCTGTGTTGCCGCCGGTTCATCGGCTTCGTTATGGCCATGCCGGCGATAACACACGAGGTCGATAACGACGTCTTTCTTGAACTTCTGCCGATAACCGAGCGCTAGCCGCGCAACAAACAGAACGGCCTCCGGATCATCGCCGTTGACGTGAAAAACCGGTGCTTCGATCATCTTCGCCACGTCACTGCAATAGTCGGTCGAGCGCGCATCTGCTGGACGACTGGTCGTAAAACCGATCTGGTTATTGATGACAATGTGAACCGTGCCACCCGTGCGGAAGCCGTTGGTCTGCGACATCTGGAATGTCTCTGTGACCACACCCTGCCCGGCAAACGCCGCGTCACCGTGAATCAGTATCGGCAATGCTTCCTGTCGTTCGGTATCGCCACGACGCTGCTGGCGTGCGCGGACAGAACCCTCAACGACGGGATTCACGATCTCCAGGTGCGACGGGTTGAATGCCAGCGCAATGTGTACGTTGCCGCCGGGCGTCTGCATGTCCGCCGAGAAGCCCTTGTGATACTTGACGTCGCCCGACCCTTTGAGCTCCTCGGCATCGTACTTGCCTTCAAATTCCTCGAACAACTCCTCAGGCGACTTCCCGAGGATGTTGACAAGAACGTTGATGCGCCCGCGATGCGCCATACCGATGACAATCTCGCGAATGCCGGAGGCACCGCCACGCTGAATGAGGTCATCAAGCAGCGGAATCAGGCTCTCGCCACCCTCGAGTGAAAAGCGTTTCTGCCCGACATAGCGCGTGTGCAGGTAACGTTCGATGCCTTCGGCGGCCGTCAGCTGCTCAAGGACCCAACGCCGCTCGTCATCAGTCAGGTAGTCATCGGCCAGACCTTGCTCAACGCGCTTGCGCAGCCACAAGCGCTCGCGCGCTCGCGATATATGTGCAATCTCGGCACCGATATTGCCGCAATAAATCGCCTGCAGCATCGACAGAATATCGCGCAGTTTCATGCGCACATCGCCCGTGCCCGCCAGGCCGCCGGTGAAAAATTCGGTGTCCATATCGGCCTCGGTGAGGCCGAGATAGTCTAGCTTGAGCACGCCGGGTATCGGTCTCTCCATGAGACCAAGCGGGTCGATCGTCGCGATCTGGTGACCTCGAAGGCTGTAGACCTGGATCAGTCGTGATACGGCGGCTTGTTTCGCGCCCGACGAGGGTTTCTTGCCGGCAAACGTAACGCTGGTGCCGCGCGCCCGTCGGCCTTGCTGCGCCTCGTTGAAGAGTTCTTCGCGAATGGCCGAGTGATCCACTTCGGCATCCAGATCACCCATCGACGCAAAATAGTCTCGCCAGCTCGGGGGTACCGATTCCGGATTATTGAGATACTGCTCGTACAGTCGCTCGACCGCGCTGGCACTACCGCCGAAAAGCGGCGTCGACGCCAATTGATCCTTTAACGAATTGCTCATTATTTCATTGGCTTATGACGCACATGCGCAAGACTACCAGAGTGGATTTCGGCTGGGCCAAAAGGGGGCGCTAGTTTAGCCCAAGCGACGCGCTTAGGGAATGCGGTTGCCCCCGGCTGCTCGGCCGCCCGGTTGCCCGGTCGAGGCGCGAGTTACAGCAGATTGAACAGGCTAACCAGTTCGTAGCACACGAGGATCGCGTAGCCACTGAAGAATGCGGTCAGGAACAAACCGGTGCGAAAGCGATTCAGAAAATGCACTTTTGCCAGAAAAACGAGCATGAAAATGCCGCAGGACGTCAGTGCAAGTTTCACGGCAACGAACGTCGACGTGCCGGCACTGAGTAAGGCCGCCATCGCGGGGTTTACCTCAGACATCCCCCGATCAAGCAGTTGCAGCGTCAGGAATGCGTCAGCGCAGGACAGAAGCATGGTGCCAACCGATAGAAAGAACAGCCACGGGTGGTGCCAGTCCAGGAATATGACATCAGCTTCTGCCAAACGCCGGGGCTGGCGTCGTCGAGACAGGACAAAGCCGTAAGCCGCGGTGCGCCAGGTCAAGGTGCGGCGGTCGGCAGCCGCACGCTGCTCCAGGTTGACAGTATCCACCGGTGTTTCCATATCCGTTACCGCTCCCTAACTGTCATCGACGTAGTTCTTTTAAGGGTTATAGCAAGATTTATGCCGTTAATACAAGCTACTGATATTTAACATCTTTTATTATTGGGCAATTTCTGCGGGGTCAATTCTGTATAGTTTTCCGACGCTTTTTCGGGGCTTCGACGCATTGGCGAAGACGTCGCGAAAGGCCATAATTAGCGGCGAGCCCACCAGACGCAGCGGGACCGAACGTATGAAAGGCTACACCGGAACACTGCCGAACGGAGAAGCGATCTACTACGTCGATCGCAAGCGCTGGTTGTGGTTGTTATCGGTGACCTATCCACTGCAACCGTTCCTGTCCATATGGCTGCATTTCCAGACCGGCAACGAGCTGTGGTTTCTGCTGCCGTTCTTGGTCAATTACGTCGTCGCACCGCTGCTCGACTGGGTGATCGGTGAGGACCAGAATAATCCACCCGAAGCGATCGTCATGCAACTGGACCGGGATCCTTACTATCGTTGGCTGACGTACGCGGCGGTGCCCTTGCATTTTGTAATGTTGATTGGTGTTGCCTGGTATGCATTTACGCAGCCACTCAGCGGGTGGGCATTTGTGTTGCTCGCCGTCATTGCCGGATTAACCAGCGGTCTTGCTATTAATACCGGGCACGAACTCGGCCACAAGAATTCCCGAATCGAGAAAATACTGGCAAAAATCATTTTGGCAGTCCCCGCATACGGCCATTTCTCGATCGAACACAACCGTGGCCATCACAGGGACGTGTCGACTCCGTCGGATCCCGCCAGTTCGAGAATGGGCGAGAACATCTACCGCTTCGCCGTCCGCGAAATCCCGAGCGCGTTTCGCCGTGCCTGGGGCATAGAGAAAGATCGACTACAGCAAAGAGACCGTCCCGTTTGGCATTACAGCAATGCAATCCTGCAGTCGTATGCGCTAACGGCAGCGATCACATTGTCGCTTCTGCTCGCGTTCGGCTGGATGGCCCTGCCGTTTCTGCTGATCCACAATCTGTTTGCGTACTGGGGGCTGACCAGCGCCAACTACGTTGAGCACTATGGCCTCTTGCGCGAACGCAACGCCGACGGAAAATACGAACGTTGCCAACCCCATCACTCGTGGAACAGCAATCATGTTGTAAGCAACCTCGTCCTGTTTCATCTCGAACGTCATTCCGACCACCACACGCATCCGTTGCGTCGCTACCAGTCGCTGCGAAATTTCGACAATCTGCCCACCCTGCCAAACGGCTACTTCGGCATGTATGTACTGGCCTATATCCCACCACTCTGGTTTCGCGTGATGGACCGGCGACTCCTGGAATTGCCACACGTGCGCGGCAACCTCGACAAGATCAACATAGAACCGACAGCGCGGGCGGCCATTACCCGAAAGTGGGGTAAAGCACACGACGATGCCATTGCCTGAACGGGAGACCCGCCGCGCGTGCAACGCGTTTCCACTCTGATTGGTCAGTTTCGCCGGCGCGATTGCGAGTGCTATTGCGCTAACCTGCCGCCGTGTTGAACCGACTCTTAGTCCCGGTGCCAAAAAAAGACGGCGCACCGATCCCAGCCACACTGCTGATCCTCGCCGCCGCATTGCTGGCCAGATCATGGCTGCAGTCCACGTTGCTGCAGCACGGCTCCCCTCCCTATCTGGCCGCAGACCTCTCTTACCTGATCGTACCGCCGCTACTGGCATTGTTGCTGACACCGATTCTGTATTCCAGGCTGAGCTTGCTCCGCGCGCTATTTCGCGTTGACGCATTGAGCCTCCGGCTGGTTTTGATCGCGATAACGATTGGTCTGTTGTTACGCATCGCCTGGTGGTCGAAGCTGCTTGCCGGCGTCGCATTGGGCATTTATGCCGACAACGGGATTGCTCAAGTGCTGCGGCCAACGCTTGCCTACGAATGCCCTGCGGCAACAGCGATGTTACTCGGCCTCGCGGTCACAGTCGTTCTCGTGCCCATTGTCGAAGAGATCATCAACCGTGGCTTGCTGCAGTCGTCCCTGTCGCACCTCGGTCCGTTGCTGGCGATTCCCGCGGCCGCCTTCATCTTCGCAATAAGTCATCGCTCCACGTCCTGGACCTTCGTCTTTGGCGCAGGGCTGGTCTTGGGCGTGCTTTTTTGGAAGACGCAGACGTTATGGCTGTCGCTCGCGACACATGCCTCGTTTAATGGTCTCGCGCTGTTCGACTGGCGGTGCCTGCAGGGTCAATGGAACCCGCCCGTCACTCTGCTACCGCTATGGAACGTCGCGATTCCTTGCCTCGTCACCCTCGCACTCGCGATTGTTGGCATTGCGTTTCTGCTGCACAAAAAAATACCGGGGAGCACTCGTCTCCCCGGCAACGAGCCGGTCACAGAGCGTTTGCGACCCGCTCGATAACGTATGACGTGGCCTCTACCACGCCCTCGTACATTTCGATCAAATCCTGTCCGAGCGTGCTGGTCTCAGTGATGCCACCGTAATTATTGCCGCTCTGCTGTGCGGTGCACTCGCCAGCGCCGCCCGACACTCTCGAAATTTCCTCCATCGTTAGCTCACGCATGTTTCCCTCCTTGGTTGCGGTTGATTCTCGCGCCTCCTGCGCACGATCAAGTTACCGGCGGCGACGTCAGTAAACCGCACCCTTTACTGGGTAATGCACCGAGATTTAACATAAACCCAGGAACACAATCGTGGCTGTGATGCATCGCACAGTCGGCGGGCCACGCGCCGGTTACGCTCATTGCCTGTGACTACGTTGATGATGGGAACGACACAAATGAACCTAAAGAAAACGGTGTTCGCCACACTTGCTCTATTTGCATGCGCAACAGCCAGCGCCGATTTCGGGGTCGGCGTGAAAGCCGGCACACTCGGCTTGGGTGCCGAGGCGCGCTGGAGCCCCTTGCCGTGGCTCGATTTTCGTTTTGGAGCAAACAGCTACGATTACGAGGACAACGGCTCTCAAGCCGGCATCAACTACGACGCGACCCTTGCTCTCGATAACTACTACGCCACGGGCAACTTCCGTTTTCCGCTGAGTCCGTTTCGTGTGACGGCCGGTGCATTCTCCAATGGCAATGAGTTTCGTATGCAGAGCCAGGACAACGGCAATACGACTATCGATA
>CAZTQL010000052.1:0-17213 GCA_964615665.1 uncultured Woeseiaceae bacterium
ACTCCATCGAATACTGGGGAATGAATAATCCTATTCGTGGGCTAATTCAGCGGCGTCTCGAAGCTCCTCGCCTTAAATATCTATGCAACGGTCGAGCCGATACGATTCTGGAAATCGGTTGTGGTCAGGGAGTAGGGGCTGGAATAATTTGTGATTTGTTCAACCCCCAAGAATACGTCGGTATAGACCTGGACCCGAAGATGGTAGAGAGAGCTAAAAAAAAGAAGCACGGTCTAAAAAACGCCCTGTTCCTGCAAGGGGATGCTGCACAACTTCCGTTTGCCGACAGTACTTTTGATCTCACGGTCGACTTTGGAATCATTCACCATATACCGAATTGGCGAGAGGCTCTGGCGGAGCTTCACAGGACCCTGAGGACGAACGGAGAGGTCTTTTTCGAGGAACTTCCTGTTGAAACATGGGAAAGAGGTATTGGGAAACCTCTCAAGAGGCTCCTGGAGCACCCTTATGAAGAAATGTTTCGGCAGCATGAATTCGTGGGTGAACTGGAAAGACTCGGCTTTGAAGTTGAAATGTATGAAGACAGTCTAATCAGTTTCCACTACTTTTGGGGGCGAGCAACAAAGACTCAATGATTGCGGCGAACCGATGGGTGAGTCTGAGCCGCAGTCGGACGTGCCGTCGGATTTTCAACCGATGGCATGGCCGCTGTTAGGAACAGCGGCGGTTGGGCTCCTGCGCCGCATGGACATTTTCTAAAGTTGGGTCCCTGGCCACAATGACTGCTTGTCGCCTCCGGGTCTATGGGTCCGCCTACGCAGGAGCAATAACTATTCTACGCCTGCAACCAAGATGCGGCAAGGTCCGCTCCCGGACGAAAATCGACGTTTTTATTGGGCATTGCGGGGATCGGTTTTCGCCGACGCAGTTTATAGCTCGATGATGAGCGCCTCATGCGGGGCAATACGGCCCGCGCAAACGTCACCGTAGACCTCGGCCAAACCTTCAAGGCCGCCTAGTTTTCGTAGTTTGAGCCAGTCTCGACTTTTTGCCGCTGTTTCCTGCATGAATCGCGCCGTCTTTTGCGAAAAGGTCTCCGGACCCCAGTCCTGCAGGCGTCTCTGAATGTGTGACGGTGCAAAAAAGAACTCACTACGCTCGGTGATGATGCCGTCTGCTGAGCCGGCCTCGTCCCAATGCGTCAGGCCAACATTGACACAGCACTGCATGTTGTCGCCGAGATGGCGATGCAGTCGTCCGAGTACCTCAGCGTTACCCGACATGTCGACGATGACGGTTGGAATGGCTGCATCGAGATCGGCCAGCGAGTCGTAGGTGACGCTCTGCTGATAAAGACCCAGCTTGTTAACAAACTCCAGATTGCGAGGCGACGTGATCGCAACGGCGGGCGGCGCAGAGGAATCGTCATGCAGCGCGTAGGCGAGTCCGATGCTGGTTTTGCTTGATGCGCTGACAATGATTACCTGTTGCGCGCCATGCCAGTCGCTGTCCTGAAGCGCGTCCCATAAACAAAACGAAGTAATGTAGAGCGGCCACAGCAGCATGCGTTGGTCATCGGTTGCACGGTCATAACCAGGTTCACCGTTGACGCGCGTGTAGCGATTATAAGCCGGTGGCAGAGGACTGCGGTGGTAAGCGCCTTCAATGAACCCTTGTTGGGTAATGTGCGTGGGCGTCATGTCGAGGATGGTTGCCGTCGGAAAATATCCGAACAGGCGATCGCCGACCGGGATGTCGTCGATTGTTGAAGCGACCACCTCGGCGAATCCCCAGACAGGGATGATTCCCCAGCCGTCGGCATCCACGCCGGTCGGCGGAAAGAACTGCCAATAGCCGATCTGCTCGCCGGCCACCGCGTAGGTAATATTGTTGGTCGTGAAAGCAAAGCGCTCAACCTTGACGCGTACGGTTCCTGCGGCGAGCGACTCATCGTCTGCTGCTACTGCAGCGTCGACGATGCGATGCTCTGCAAAGTTGTCTTTACGAACCTGAAGCTCAGCCATTCGTAACCTGCGCCGGGCCCACCGGCTTACCCAGGAATCGATGTACGACGACCAATGCGATCGCGCCCGTCGGTAGCAGCAGGTACCACGGCAAGCCGAAACCGGCCGGGAGAACTCCGAGCAGCACCGCGACGGTGCCGCCGAGCAGGGCGTAGGGCAACTGTGTCCTTACGTGATCCATGTGATCGCAGCCGGTAGCTAATGAGGAGAGCACAGTGGTATCGGAGATCGGCGAGCAGTGGTCAGCCCAAACCGCGCCGGTCATAACGCACGCGATACAGGAGTAAAGAATGTGCATGTGCTCCGCGTCGGCCACGCCATTGGCGAGCAATACTGCCCAGCAGAGCGGGATCACCAGCGGCATCAGGATCGCCATGACGCCCCAGCTGGAGCCGGATGCGAATGCCGTGGCCGCGGCCAGCATGAATACGATGGCGGGGAGCGTATACGGCGACAGCGAGTCACCGAGAACGGAGATCAGGTACGGTGCGGTCTGCAGGATGTTGGCAACGTCGGCGATTGCCCAGGCCATGACGAGCAGTGTCAGGCCGGTCAGCATGAAGCGCGCACCCGCCAGCCACGCGTCGATGGTTTCATTCAGCGTGAGCAAGCGCTGCCCGAGTGATAGCGAAGCCGCCACGAGACAGCCAAGCAGTGATGCCCAGATCAGCACCGAATAGGCGTTTGCGCTGCCGATAATGTCAGTGACTGTCTCGCCCTCGCCACTGATGAACAGGCCGATGATGACGGTCAGCACCATGGTAAGGATGGGAAGCACAGCGTTCATCGCGCGGCAGGGTATGTCGTCTTTGTGGTAGAACTCGTCGCCGGACTTGTCGGTACTGACGGCTGCCGATTTACGAACAACCTCACCGCTGTGACGTGCGCGGATTTCCGCTTTGTACATAGGCCCCCAGTCCTTGCCGGAATAAACAATGAGAAACACGAAGAAAATCGCGAGGAACGGATAGAAGCTGTACGGAATTGAGTTAAGGAACAGCACGTACGGGGTCTTGTCGATGCCCTCGATGCCCTGGACCGCCGAGTCGATCAAACCGACCTGGAAGCCGATCCAGGTCGTGATGACGGCAATCGTCGATACCGGAGCCGCCGTCGAGTCGACAAGGTAAGCCAGTTTCTCGCGGGAGATATGCAGCTTGTCGCTCATCGGCCGCGTCGCGTTGCCAACGATCATCGTGTTGGCGTAGTCGTCGAAGAAAATCGCCAATCCGAGCACCGCAACGACGCCCTGGCCACGCCGCGGGCTGCTGGCGAACGGCATGATGCGATCCACGATGCCCACCATGCCACCGTTGCGCGAGATCACGCCCACCATGCCGCCGATCAGGAACGTAAACACCATGATCGCCATGTGGTCCGGGTTGATCGCCGTATCAACTATGTAAATGGTGACCGTTTCAAAGAAGCCCGCGAACGCGCCGTACCATGTCATGCCATTGATCGCCCAGGCGCCGACTACCAGACCGACGAATAGTGCCGGGATGACCGAGCGCACGAGGAACGCGAGCAGAATTGCTATCAACGGCGGCAATAGAGATACGGCAGCCGGAACCACTGGAATCCGCTGCTGCAGAAGCGTAGCGCCGTTTTGTCGTATCTCAAGCGTGCTCGTGCCCTTTTTCGACACTTCGACAGCGGTTGCGGCGAGCGCAGGTCCCGTTCCGGAAGCGATGAGCTCGCCGTTGATACGGAGTTCTGCCGGGATGCCTGATTTGAGCCCATCAACGGATACGTCGAAGCCAACGTTGGTCAGTAGTACCTTTGGTGCATCTATCGTTACCTCGGCGGCCAGCACGGGTGACGCCAGGGAGGCAAGCAACAGGTAAGCAATCATGCCGGCGATACCGGCGGTCATTTGGCGTTTCAGAGTCTTCCCCTTGTTATTATTCTGCCGGAGTTCCCGAGGCTCGCGGCCAATCCTATCAGTTTGTCTCGACGATCTTGCCCTGTTGTTTGGCGCGCGCCGCGAATTCTTCCTGCCAACCCGAGCGATGCGACGCGGGTGCAATCTGTACGGCGGTTACTTTGTACTCCGGACAATCGGTTGCCCAGTCGGCGTATTCCGTCGTAACGACATTCGCGCCGGTTTCCGGGTTATGAAACGTCGTATACACGACGCCCGGCTTGACGCGCGTCGTAATCTTGGCGCGCAGCGTGATGTCGCCCTTGCGACTGGCAAGCGCCACCAGTTCGCCATCGCGAATGCCGCGCGTTTCGGCATCATGCGGATGCACTTCGAGAAGGTCTTCCCCATACCAGACGTTATTGGCGGTGCGTCGCGTTTGTGCGCCGACATTGTATTGCGACAGTATCCGGCCGGTCGTCAAGAGCAGCGGGAACTTGCGGTTCGTGCGTTCTTTAGTCGGCTCATAGTCGGTCTCGACGAACAGGCCCTTACCGCGGACAAATTGGTCGACGTGCATGATGGGCGTTCCCATCGGCGCTGAGTCGTTGCACGGCCATTGCACGCTGCCGACTTCGTCCAGAAAGGCGAAGCTCACGTTATTGAATGTTGGCGTCAGCTCCGCGATTTCGTCCATGATCTGCGCAGCATTGTCGTAATGCATCGGGTAGCCCATCGCGACGCTCAGTTCCTGCGTGATCTGCCACTCGTCTTTACCCTGCTGCGTTTTCATGACCGGGCGCACACGATTGATGCGGCGCTCGGCGTTAATGAAGGTGCCGTCTTTCTCCAGAAACGAGGTGCCCGGCAGGAATACATGTGCGAACTTGGCCGTCTCGTTCAGGAACAGGTCCTGCACGACGATGCACTCCATACTGCTCAAGGCTGCTTCGACGTGATGCGTGTCGGGATCCGACTGCGCAAGGTCCTCGCCCTGGATGTACATGCCCTTGAATTCGCCGGCGCAGGCGGCGTCGAACATGTTCGGAATGCGGAACCCGGGCTCGGGGTCGATCGTCACGCCCCAGTGATTTTCGAACTGGTTGCGGACCTCATCCCCGGAGACATGCCGGTAACCGGGCAGCTCATGCGGGAACGAGCCCATGTCGCAGGAGCCCTGCACGTTGTTCTGGCCGCGCAGCGGATTGACCCCTACGCCGGAGCGCCCAAGGTTTCCCGTTGCCATCGCGAGATTCGCCATGCCCATGACCATCGTCGAACCCTGGCTGTGTTCGGTGACGCCGAGCCCGTAATAAATCGCGCCGTTTGCAGCGCCGCCGAAAAGCCGCGCCGCCGCGCGAATCGTCTCGGCATCTACGCCTGAGACTTTCGCGACTTCATCCGGCGAATTCTCAGGCTTAAGGATCATGGCCTTCCATGCGTCGAACGAGTCTGTTTCGCAGCGCTCGCGCACGTAGTCTTCATCGACGAGCCCTTCCTCGACGATAACGTGGGCGAGGGCATTGACAACCGGCACGTTGGTGCCCGGCAGCAGCGGCAGGTGATGCGCAGCTTCAATGTGCGGTGAGCGTACCAGCCCGATCTCGCGCGGATCGACGACGATCAGCTGCGCGCCTTCGCGCAGTCGCCGTTTCATCTGCGACGCGAACACCGGGTGGGCCACTGTCGGGTTGGCACCGATTACCATGATGACGTCAGCATCCATCACGCTATCGAACGGCTGAGTACCAGCGGACGTGCCGAGTGTCGTCTTGAGCCCGTAACCGGTTGGCGAATGGCAGACGCGTGCACACGTGTCTACGTTGTTATTGCCGAACGCGGCGCGCACGAGTTTTTGCACGACGAAGACCTCTTCGTTGGTGCAACGCGAGGACGTGATACCACCAATGGACTTGCGGCCATGTTCCGCCTGAATATCCTTGAAGCGCTTCGCCGCGTAGCCAATCGCCTCATCCCAGCTGACTTCACGCCACGGGTCACTCGTATTTTCACGAATCAGCGGCTTCATTACGCGATCGCGATGTGAGGCGTAGCCCCAGGCAAAGCGCCCTTTGACACAGCTGTGGCCGTGATTGGCCTGGCCGTCTTTGTACGGCGTCATGCGTACGACCTGTTCGCCTTTCATCTCGACCTGGAATGAACAGCCCACACCGCAGTAGGCGCAGGTCGTAACCACTTTGTGGTCTGGCAGACCGTCATCGACGATGCTCTTTTCCATCAGCGTCGCTGTTGGACATGCTTGTACGCAGGCGCCGCAGGAAACACATTCGGAATCGAGAAAACTTTCGCTGATGCCGGCAGAAACTTTCGACTGGAAGCCGCGGCCATCGATAGTCAGCGCGAAGGTGCCCTGAACCTCGTCGCAGGCGCGCACGCAGCGCGAGCAGACGATGCACTTCGATGCGTCGAACTGGAAATACGGGTTGCTGGTATCGACAGGAGCGTCAAGGTGGTTTTCCCCATCAAAACCGTAGCGCACGTCGCGCAGGCCGACCGCACCCGCCATGTCCTGCAGCTCGCAGTCGCCGTTTGCGGAACAGGTCAGGCAGTCGAGCGGATGATCGGAGATATAAAGCTCCATGACATTGCGACGTAGCTTCGAGAGCGCTTCCGTTTGCGTGCGGATCTTCATGCCGGCCTCGACCGGTGTCGTGCACGATGCCGGATAGCCTTTGCGGCCGTCGATTTCGACGAGGCAGAGTCGGCACGAACCAAACGGTTTGACACTGTCGGTGGCACACAGCTTCGGGATATCGACGCCGGATTCACGTGCGGCGCGCAGGATGCTCGAGCCGGCCTTGACCGTGGCGGGCAGGCCGTCGATTTCAACGGTGACCGTGTCCGCCGCGGGGCTTGCCGGTGTTCCCAGGTCAGCCTGTCGGGTCTTGTTCATCCATTATCTCCGGACGTCGCAAAGTCCTCGGGGAAGTGTTTGAGCACGCTTCTTACCGGGTACGGCGTCATGCCGCCCATCGCACAGAGGGACGCGTGTTCCAATGTGTCGCAGAGCTCAACGAGTAGATCATAATTCTCCTCGCGATTGTCGCCGGCGATCATACGGTCGATTACCTCGACACCGCGTGTGGAGCCTATGCGGCAAGGCGTGCATTTGCCGCAGGACTCAATCGCGCAGAATTCCATTGCAAAGCGCGCCTGCTGTGCCATGTCCGCGGTATCGTCAAAAACGACGATGCCGCCGTGCCCGATCATTGCGCCTATTTCGGAGAACGCTTCATAGTCCAGCGGCGTGTCGAGCTGCTCGGCAGACAAATACGCACCCAGCGGGCCGCCGATCTGCACGGCTTTCACCGGTCGGCCGCTGGCCGTGCCGCCGCCGTAGCCTTCGATCAGTTCGCGCACAGTGACGCCAAATGACTTTTCAACGAGGCCGCCGCGTTTGATATTACCGGCAAGTTGAAACGCGAGCGTGCCTGTCGAGCGGTTAACTCCCATCTGGGAATAGCGTTCGCCGCCCAGGTTCACGATATTGGGGACAGACCCCAATGTGACAACGTTGTTGACCACGGTTGGCTTGCCGAACAACCCGGCATGCGCGGGCAGCGGCGGCTTGTAGCGCACGATCCCCCGTTTGCCCTCAAGGCTCTCGAGCATCGCAGTCTCTTCGCCGCAGACATAGGAGCCGGCGCCGAGGTGCAGATCGATATCGAAGTTAAAGCCGCTGCCCTGAATATTTTCTCCAAGCCAGCCGGCATCGCGGGCGAGTTCCAGGGCACGTGACAGAATCGTATGGGTCAGCGGGTATTCCGAACGCAGATAGATGTATCCCTTACTCGCGCCAACGGCGAAGCCCGCGATCGCCATACTTTCTATCAGTCCGAGCGGATCGCCTTCCATCAGCATGCGATCAGAGAATGTGCCGCTGTCGCCCTCATCGGCGTTGCAAGCGATGTATTTTTGCTCTGACGTTGTCTCGGCGACGGTGCGCCATTTGATGCCGGTCGGAAAGCCGGCACCGCCGCGACCGCGGAGTCCCGATGCGGTCACCGCATCCAATACCGCTTCAGGGCCGTCGGCCAAGGCCTTTTCAAGTGCGCTGAATCCCTGGTGTTTGCGGAAGTCCTCAAGCGACAGCGGCTCAACCAGTCCGCAACGCCAGAAGGTCCAGCGATCCTGGTTGATCAGGTAAGGAACCTCGTTGATCGGGCCGAGGCGGCGTTCGTGTTTGCCGCCGCGCACGAAATCCGCCGCGAACAGGTCCGGTACATCGGCGGCGGTGACGTTGCCATACGCAACGCGTACGCCGTCGACCTCGACTTCGACCAGTGGCTCCAGCCATGACGCGCCCCAGGAGCCGTTCCGAATCAATTGCACGCGGACGCCAGTCCGCTTGGCTTCGCGGGCTATCTCGAGGGCGACCTCATCAGCCCCGACTGAGACAGCGGCCGTCTCGCGCGGTACGTAAATGCGTGTCACTGACATCAGCGTGCTTCCTTCATTGCGCTGACGAGCTCGTCAAATCGACCGGTGCTGACCCGGCCATGCGTCTTTCCGTCGATCATTATGGCGGGGGCGCAGGCGCAGTTGCCAAGGCAATACACGGGCTCAAGCGTGACTTCACCATTGGTGCCGTGCAGGTCCGCGCCGAGCGACGCGCGCGCGTGACCGGTCAGCGCCCGGCTGCCCATTGCCTGGCAGGCCTCCGCCTGGCATATCTTCACGATGTGCTGCCCCGGCGGCTCGGTGCGGAAGTCGTGGTAATAACTGACGACGCCGTAGACATCAGCACGAGACAGGTTTAGTTCAGCGGCCAGTTGCCTGATCGCATCTTCCGATACCCAACCGTGGCGCATAATGATCGCCTGCAGAATTTGCACGAGCATTTCAGGCTTTGCGCCGAACTGCTCGACGATCGCGGTAATCGCGTCCTTGTTGATGTTCTTTTCCTCCATCAAAAGATGCGTTCCTCAGCCGAGTAAATATTAAACGTGTCGCCGCGCAGAAACCCGACCAGGGTTACGTTGAACTCACGTGCCAGGTCGACGGCAAGACTTGACGGCGCGCTGACCGCAGCGAGGACCGGGATACCTGCCATCACGGCCTTCTGCAGCAACTCGAAGCTGGCTCTTCCGGACACGATCAGGCCCAGGTCAGCCGCCGGCAGTCGTCCCAGAGATAATAGCTCGCCAATCACTTTGTCGACAGCATTATGACGGCCGATATCTTCGTGGCAGGCGATGAGATTGCCGGCCGTGTCGAACGCGGCCGCTGCGTGCAGGCCGCCGGTCACCGCAAAGGTCTTCTGTGCGGCATGCAATCGATCCGGGAGTGCCGTTAGGACAGCTTTGCTGAAGCGTGTCGTCGTCAACGACTGGTGTGCGGCGCCACAGGTGCGCAGCGCGTCGAGCGAGGTCTTGCCACAGACGCCGCAGCTGGAGGTTGTATAGAAGTGTCGCTGCAGGCGCTCGAGGTCGACGTCGACACCGGGCTCCAGTTCGACCCGAATCACATTGTGACTGCCGGTGTCCGGTGCCGGCGGGCCACAATGTGTGACCAGAGCGATGTCCGCGGCACTTCTAATGATGGCCTCGGTGTACAGGAAGCCGGTTGCAAGTTCGGCGTCGCTGCCGGGCGTGCGCATCGTGATCGATACGCTGCTGTCCTCTCGACTGCCGCTCTTTTCGAAACCCAGCCGGATTTCCAGCGGCTCCTCGACGGCCACGAGATCGTCGCTCGACTGCTGTGATGATCCGCTGATTCTGTGAATGGCTGTTGCGAGGCTGCTGCCCGACATTTTGCACTGCCGCGAGACCGGGCAGAGCAGTATATCGCAGCGCCGCGGGCTGCAGGCCTTAATAAGAATCGTTCTCAAAAGTTGTTACAAATCAGTTGTCTGCTGGTTTTGCTCGCGTTCAGGTTTGTGCCCTACAATACGGGCCGATTTATCGATAGCGCACCTAAGGAGATTCCATTGAGCAAGATCGCACGCCGCAAATTTATCCAGCTGTCAGCCGTTGCCGCTGCAGGTTGCTTCATGCAGCCTGGCCGCGCAGTTCACGCTGGCGACACGCCCCAACTGTCGGCCGATGACCCGATGGCCCAGGCGATGAAGTACACCAACGACGCGTCGACGGTGGATCCGGCCACGCGTAACAACCCGGCACCCGAGCAAAACTGCGCAAACTGTGCACTATTGCAGGGCAGCGATGGCGAAGAGTGGCGCCCATGCCAGATTTTCCCGGGCAAGGTCGTCGCAGCCGCCGGCTGGTGCTCGGTCTGGGCGCCGAAAGCCTGACACGTCGTTACTGACGCAACTAAAACGCCGGCTTTCGAGCCGGCGTTTTCGTTTGTACAATGCCTGCACACGGCGGCGCCTCAGCCCACGATCTTTTGCGGAGAACTACCTTGTTTGAATCCATGCAGGCCGCGCAGGCAGATGCCATTCTTGGCTTGATCACCGAGCACAAGAACGACCCGCGACCACAGAAGGTCGACCTGGGTGTCGGCGTGTTTCGCACGGCCGAAGGTGAGACACCGGTACTTGACGTCGTAAAGCTCGCCGAGCAGCGACTGGTCGATACGCAAAATAGCAAGGCTTACATCGGCACGGCCGGCGACCCTTTGTTCAATGCGGCGATGCAGGAATTGACGTTCGCGGACTCTTGCGATGCGGATCGGTTAATGACCATTCAGGCGCCGGGTGGCTCGGGCTCGCTGCGCGTTGCCGCGAGTCTGATTCTGCGCGCGCGCGAAGGCGCTAATGTCTGGGTCAGCGAACCGACCTGGGCGAATCACATTCCGTTGCTGGGCGGCGCCGGGTTGAATTTACAGGACTACCCGTACTACGACCTCGACAAGCATGTTATCAAGATCGACGCGATGCTCGAGGCGCTGGCGAAAATCCCCGCCGGTGATCTTGTCCTGCTGCACGCGTGCTGTCATAACCCGACGGGACTCGATCCTACCGAGGACGAATGGCGGGCGATCACGGATGTGATTGTCGAGCGCGAGCTGGTGCCGTTTATCGATATGGCTTACCAGGGTTTTGCGAAAAGCCTTAATTCGGATGCGTTTGCGGTGCGGCTCCTGGCGAGTCGCGTCCCGGAAATGATTGTGTCGAATTCCTGCTCGAAGAACTTCGGCCTGTACCGGGACCGCGTCGGCACGCTGTCCGTGCTATCTCCCGATGCCGCGACACGCGATATCGTCTACAGCCAGGTGAATAACGTGGTTCGCACAATTTACTCGGTGCCGCCCGATCACGGCGCAGTCGTCGTCAACCTGATTCTCAACGACCCTGAGTTGAAAGCCGCATGGCGCATCGAACTGGCCGAAATGCGCGGTCGCCTGCAAGAAATGCGCATCATGTTGAACGACGCGCTCAAGGAAAGGGCACCGGCGCATGACTTCTCCCACCTCGTGCGTGCTGTCGGTATGTTCTGTTTCCTAGGCATCACGCCTGAGCAGGTGCAGCGCCTGAAGCAAGACTATGGCGTGTACATGGTTAGCTCGAGTCGCATCAATATCGCGGGCATTACGGCCGGTAACGTAAGGTACCTGGCAGACTCGATCGCCACCGTTCTCTAATCAGGCTCTTCAGAATTCCAGATCAGGCGACTGCCTGTACCGATCTTGAAACGGCGCGCCACGCCAGCGTTAAGTTCGAGCACGTATTTGACGGGCTCGACGGAGGCGAGCGAGCGCAGCGACAACGGCTCGGTGTTGTGAACCACTGACGACACGCTGCCATCGGCGCGTGCGTAAACGATGTCGAGAGAAATGTAGGTGTTCTTCATCCACATCGAGAGCTGCTCGTTGCCATCGTAAACAAACAACATGCCGGTCGTGAGCGGCAGTTTGCGGACGAACATCAGGCCACGACGTTGCTGCTCGAATTCCAGCGCAAGATAAATATCAAATTCATGACGAACGCCGTCGTCATTAACAACAACAAGTTCGTCCGCCTCAAACGTTTCGTCAAGACCGGTGCCGACGTTGCTCAGTGGTGTCGACTGCGGGCTGCACGCGGTACTGAACTGCATCAATAATGTGGCCAGGAACAGGCGGGCAAAAATGCTCACTGCACCTCCCACTCAACGCGACTCTGAAACTCGATCTTGGGGATGGATACGGCAGCGTCGCCGTTAATCTCGCCCAGCGGAGTAACGCAGAACAGCGTGCCGCGAACCTCATACTGTTCGGCTTTCTCGTCGACCACGGCTGGTGTGCTGATATCGGTGAAGCAGGCGTCAAGACTGGCAGTGCTGAAAAAGCGACCGGTACCTTCGACGGTCAGCGTCACAACGGTCGGCAGCTCGCGACCATCAACACCTCGCTCGAGGTCAGGTACGGCAAGGATGATCGACATTTCGTGGTCGGCGGCGTCTCCGGTAAAGCGCAGGCGAATACCGGCACCGGCGGGTCGCAGCATGCTCTCGCAGTCGAACTCACGCGCATCCCAGTCGATCTTGTGCTCGATACTGCCGAACAGTTCGGTCGATAAATAACCATTGTCACCACAGCGCCGTGCGTCCGCGGCTTGCGCAGCGACCGGCTTCGATGTTGCGCTCGCGGGCGGATCACAGCCGCCAAGGAGCGCCAGCAGAACCAGCCCGGCCAATTGGCACAGGTGCCTTGAGTCAGGTTTTTTTTCGAAAAGGTGCAATGTCAGGGCTCAGGATTTGTCCGAACAGGAGCTAATTCTACTCAAACGGGAAGATTTATGAGGAAAAAAGGCTGCGACCGGTTGGACTGTCCACGCATCCTCTCTAAAATGAGCGCCCGCTTTTCCCGCCGGAGTCATCAATGAGTGTCGCACAACAATTTCAGAAGCTCGAGGCCCATGCGAGTGGACTGATTATCGGCCAGGCCCACCTGATCAACAGGATGCTGATCGCGCTGCTCTGCGATGGGCATCTCCTTGTCGAGGGCGCGCCGGGACTGGCCAAGACACGCGCCATCAAGGTGCTTGCCGAGAGCATCGAGGGTGATTTTCATCGGCTGCAATTTACGCCGGACCTGCTGCCTGCGGACCTGACCGGCACCGATATCTACCGTCCTCAGGAAGGCACGTTCGAGTTTCGCAAGGGCCCGCTGTTCCACAACCTGATCCTGGCGGACGAGATCAACCGCGCGCCGGCGAAAGTGCAGTCTGCATTGCTTGAAGCTATGGAAGAACGCCAGATCTCGGTTGGTCAAAAGAGCTATCCACTCGAAGACCTGTTCATGGTCATGGCAACGCAGAACCCGATCGAGCAGGAGGGCACCTACCCGCTGCCCGAAGCGCAGCTTGATCGCTTCCTGCTGCATGTCGAGGTTGGCTACCCGACAATCGAGGACGAACGCCGCATTCTGGTGTTGAATCGCGACGAGGCAAAAGCCGGAGAGCGCGACGCGTTTCAGCCGCCGGAACTGTTGGCGCTTACTTCGATCATGGAGGCCCGGCAAGCGATCCTGAACCTGCATCTCGCGCCGGAACTCGAGGAATACATCGTCAACGTCGTAGTGGCGACCCGTAATCCAGGTGCCGTCAACGGCGACCTGGAGGGTCAGGTACTGTACGGCGCGAGTCCGCGGGCGAGTATGGGTATCGATCGCGCTGCCCGCGCGCACGCCTGGCTGGAGGGTCGCGATTACGTTGGCCCGGAAGATATTCAGGCGGTGGCGCCGGATGTCCTGCGGCACCGACTCGTCCTGAGCTTCGAGGCCGAAGCAGACGGCGTGGACTCCGCTTCGATTATTACCGGTGTCCTGGATGGCGTCGGAGTGCCCTAGTGCCCCGGCTCGATCATATTTGGGAAGATGCCTCGCCTGTCAGTGTTAGTCAGGCCGGTCTGATTCGCCTGAGCGGCCCGGCGCGTGCCATCGCGCTCGATGTGCTGCGCGTTAACTCACTGCAGACCGGCGCGTACGTGTCGCACTTTCGCGGGCGTGGCATGGAGTTCGACGAGTCGCGGCCGTATCAGCCCGGTGACGACCCGCGCAGTATCGACTGGCGCGTGACCGCTCGGAGTACGACGGCCTACACCAAGTTGTTTCGCGAGGAACGCGAACGGCCTGTACTGATCGCCGTCGATCTGACCTCCAGCATGCACTTCGCGACGCGCGGCTGTTTCAAATCGGTCAACGCGAGTCGAGCAGGCGCGCTGCTGGCCTGGTCGGCGCATCATCGCGGTGATCGCCTCGGTGGGATCATCTTTGGCGATACCGCGCACCGCGAGTTAAAGCCGCGCCTCGGCCGTCGGGCGGCGCTGCAATTCGTTCATGAACTATCAGGCCATCCCGACTGGGGGCAGCAAGCCAGCGGTGATGCCTCGTCCATCGAGGCAGTTACACAAGCGATGTCGGCACTGCGACGCGTGGCGCGCCCCGGCAGCCTGGTCGTCGTAATCAGCGATTTCACGGGCTTCACTCGTGCCGCACAGTCCTATCTTTCGAGCGTCGCGCGGCACAACGAAGTGTTGGCCGTGTTCATGAATGATCCTCTGGAACGTAAACTGCCGCCGCCAGGTCGTTACCGACTGGTGTCGCAGGATGACGAACTCGCCATCGATACATTTGCCAGGGCGGCGCGACGCGATTACCAGGAAGCCTTCGACGAGCGTGCGCACGACCTGGAAGTCTTTTGTCAACGGTACGGCGTGCACCTGATGCCGATGTCGACAGATGATGATCCTGTCAGCGTGTTGCAAACAGTACTCGGCCGCCGAAGAGGTTCGCGATGACGCTGCCGCTCAGAGATCTGCACCTGCCGGTACCTGTTGGTTGGTGGCCACTGGCGCCCGGCTGGTGGTTTCTCATTTTGTTGGCGACTCTCGCTATTGCGTATGGCCTGGCGCGAGCGTACCAGCGCCGCCAGCGCAACGCCGCGCGTCGCTACGCACTGCGCGAACTGGCACGCTTCGAGGCCGAATACCTCGAGCACAACGACCCGGTAACTCTGGGTAAACAACTCTCGCAACTGTTGCGTCGCGGCATGCTGGCCTATGCGCCGCGCGCCGAGATCGCCGGGCTTACCGGTGAGGCCTGGTTGCGATGGCTCGATCGCGGCATGCCGCTGCCGTATTTCCATACCGAAGGCGGCAAAAGCCTGTTGCAGCTGCCGTATCGCAGCCCACAGGACGATTTTGCCGATGTCGATATCGATGCGTTGCTGTCAGCGGTCCGCATGCGTCTACGTGTGCCGCTCGAGGAATCTGCCTGATGTATTCGCTCGCCTGGCCATGGGTGCTACTTGCGCTGCCGCTCCCGATTATAGTGCGCATGCTGTTGCCGGCGTCACGCAGTCTTGCCGAGGCCGGACTTCGGGTGCCAACGTTACGCGGATTCGAAACGCTTAAAGACCGATCCGATGCCGAACAGCTGCTCAACTGGCGTTTCTGGGTGGCGGTCCTTACGTGGCTTCTTCTGGTCGTTGCGGCCGCACGTCCTGAGCGCATCGGTGACGAGATCGATGTGCCGGTGTCGGGCCGCAACCTGATGCTGGCTGTCGATCTGTCCGGGAGCATGGACCAGAAAGACTTCGAGCTTGGCAGCCGCCGCGTTGATCGGCTGACGGCAACCAAAGCAGTGGCCAGCGACTTCATCGCCCGACGCGAGGGTGACCGTATTGGCCTGATCTTGTTTGGCGAACGCGCGTACCTGCAGGTGCCGCTGACGCTCGACCGAGAAACCGTGAAGATCTTGCTGCTCGAGGCGTTCATCGGTTTGGCGGGTGAGAAAACCGCGATCGGCGACGCGATTACGCTGGCCGTGCGTCGCGTGTATGAACAGTCTGACGAAGAGGGCGAGCAGGTTTTGGTGCTGCTGACCGATGGCGCTAACACGGCGGGCGAAGTGGAACCGCTGAAAGCGGCCGAACTGGCGCAGCAAGTGGGCCTGCGCATCTACACGATCGGCATCGGCGCTGAGCAGCTCGAAGTGTCATCGCTTATCGGCGGTCGGCGCAGCATCAATCCATCGGCCGATCTCGACGAGGCGACGCTAACGCAAATCGCAGACCTCACCGGCGGCCGCTATTTCCGCGCGACCGATACGGCAAGCCTGCAGGACATCTATCAACTCGTCGATGAACTCGAGCCGGTCGAGGAGCCCGAGTCCGGCTTCCGGCCGGTGCAATCACTTTATTACTACCCGCTCGGTGCGGCGTTAGCGTTGGTCACGCTACTGTCAGTCTTAAGCCTGCTTAATGATCTCAGGGTTCGACGATCAATCAAGGTGCAAGCGAATGCCGGCTGAATTTCACTGGCTACGTCCTGAATGGTTGCTGGCCATCCCGTTAGTGGTCCTGGTCGCAGTCTTGTTGGGGCGCCGCCGCCTGGGCGCGGGGAATTGGGAGCAGGTCGTTGATCGTGCGCTGATGCCGTTCGTCCTGTCACGATCACAGGCGACCGCCGGCGCTCACCGCTGGTGGCTGCTGGCGGTCGGCGGCGTGCTGGCCGCAGTGGCACTGGCTGGCCCTGCCTGGGAGCGTATCGAGCAACCCGTATTTCGCGCCGAACAGGCACTTGTCGTTGCCGTGGATTTATCGCGGTCGATGGACGCGCAGGACATTGTGCCGAGCCGGCTTGCCCGGGCCCGACTGAAGATACTAGATATTCTCGAGCGCCGTAAGAGCGGCCAGACAGCACTGCTTGTGTATTCGGCGAATGCGTTTACCGTTACGCCACTCACGACCGACACGGACACTGTAGCGGCACTCGTAAACAGCCTTTCCACCGACATCATGCCCAGCCGCGGCAGCTATCCCGTTGTCGCCATGGAAAAAGGCAGGCAATTGCTCGAACAGGCAGGCGTTGGCTACGGCGAAGTGTTATTGATCACCGACGGCGGCTCATCGCAGGCGGCGGAGGCCGTCGCGCGTGATTTGAGAAAGTCTGGTTACACGTTGTCAGTGCTCGGCGTCGGCACTACCGAGGGCGCACCGATTCCGCTGGAGGCGGGCGGCTTCGTCACCGACAATCGCGGTCAGATCGCTTTGCCGAAACTCGAGGAGCGAGCACTGCGCTCGCTTGCTGTCGCTGGTGGCGGTCGCTTTGCCGTGTTATCGGCGGATAGCAGCGATCTCGATGAATTGCTCTCCGGCGAGGTGTTGCAAGCCACGGCGGCGACTGACGAGTCACTGGCGACCGATCGCTGGCGCGAAGAAGGTCCGTGGCTGTTGCTATTGCTACTACCTGTCGCTGCGCTGGCGTTTCGCCGAGGTTGGTTATTGGTGGTGGTTGTTTGCGTGTTGCCGATACCGCAGCAGGCAGAAGCATTAGCAACACTACCTCCTGTATTGGCAACACCATCCAGATAGAACTGATCCGCATTCGGAGTCACCGGACAGTTGTCGATGCCGTCGGAGACGCCGAGCAGGGGAACTTCAAGGTAGCGTAGCCGCT
>CAZTQL010000053.1:0-16210 GCA_964615665.1 uncultured Woeseiaceae bacterium
AGCTCGCCGTCCTGATCGTAAAACGCGTGCTCCAGCATGACGTGGTCGTCCCGGATTTTCATTACTTCCTTGCCCCACACGACGGCGGCATCTTCGTGTGGTATCGATTCGATATCGTGAACGACGATGCCGTCGACTTCCTCACTCTTCAGGATTGAATGATCATACTGATCGATAATGTCATCAGCGCGCGCGATATCTTTGTTGGAAAAATCCGAACCCATCCAGCTTTGCCCCATCATCGATGACGGCACCTTGATGACGCGATTCACCTTCGGCGAAAACGTCCACATGCTGTTCTCATCGGTCAGCGTGCCGTTGCCGCGGTCTTTTTTCGGCTCAATGACCCGCACCAGCGATTGCTCCTGTCCTTTGGTCCACGCACGCATCGTCATGGAGCGCTCCCAACCGGGGCGGTGAATAACCATCGTCATTTCGGTGTAGGAGGTCAAACCGCGCCAGTGATCCACGGCGTCGCGTACGATCTGCGTCGCATCGCACTCTTCGGCGGCTGCTGTCATGGACACCGTTAGTAAAAGGAAGGCCAGAAAAGATCGAGTGAGCATACGAATTAAGACCAGCGCGGCAGGAGGCTGTTCAGTCTAGATCAACGCCCTGCTTTTGCAACTCCTCGACCATCGGCTGCAGCTGGTCCTCATAGCGCCGCCATACGTGTTTCTCGCAATGGCGCTACTGGGCGTCATGGATAGACTGAAAACAGGGGAGAGGAAGAAAAAAGAGGACGGCACCATGTTCACTATTGAAGCCATTATGAGTACCAACCTCATCACGGTTGCACCGTCCGCGACGCTGGCCGAAGCGCGCACGCTGATGCATGAGCAACGTATTCATCACATACCTGTCGTGAAAGATGAAGCACTGGTCGGTCTCGTGACGCTCACCAATGTACTGGCAGCCACGGACAGTTTCCTGCGCGATCCGCAGAATCGAATTCATGCGAACGAAATCAGTATCGATGAGGCGATGGTGCACGACGTCGCGACCGTCGATGTGAGCGCCAGCTTGCGTCACGCCGCACTGTTCCTGGAAAGGCACAAGATTGGATGCCTGCCGGTCATGGATGGCGACAAGCTCGTAGGAATAATCACGGATACCGATTTTGTCGCCGTAGCAATCAATGTGCTTGAGCAACTCGAAGATTCGGAGCCAACCGACGATTTCGACGACATCGACGTAGACGTCGCCTAGGCGCTCTCCGCTTCCAGTTCAGCCCTGCTGCGCAGCTCGTACTCGGCGTCGCGCTCCGAGCCAAGCAGGATGGCCACCCAACGAGTGCGCTCGTTGCTTTCGAGCGCGAGCTTTAGCGTCATCGTAAGCGGCACCGATAGCAGCATGCCCACCGGACCAAAAACCCATCCCCAAAACACCAGCCCGACAAACACAATCAACGGCGAGATACCGACGCCATAACCCATCAGGCGCGGCTCGACGAAGTTACCGAAAACGACGTTAATTGCGGCGAAGCCAATGGCGATTGCTCCCGCCTCGCCGGGGCCCAGCTGTACCAGCGCCAACAGGACGGCAGGCACTGCCGCGATGATCGAACCGATTGTGGGTACGTAGTTGAGCAGAAACGCAAGCATGGCCCACAGCAGCGGGAAATCGAGGCCAACCGACCAGGTCAGGATGCCGGCGCACAAGCCGGTTGCGAAACTGACAAGTGTCTTTATGCCGAGATAGCGGCCGAGGTTATTCAGGAACAATCGCGGGCGCTCCACTGAGGTCCTGGAACGACCGAAGGCCGCCTCGACCTTGGTTTGAACACTCGATGCTTCGAGCAGGATGAAGATCATGGTGAAGAAGATCAGGAATGTATTGGTCAACACGTCCTTGAGGCTGTTAAGAATGCTGGCAGCAAGCCCCATCGCCCAGCCCGGGTCCACCATATCGCCGAGGCTTTCGGCTGACTCACCATTCCGAAAGTACTTCGCGATGAAAATCACGACACCGTCCACAATGCGATCGAGGCGCGCCTGGTAACCCGGCAGCGCGGCCGTAAAATCGGCAATCGACGTGCCGAGAATCATGCCGACCACAGCAAGGATCAGCATGATCATGGTGACGATGAGCAGCGCCGCAAGAATTGCCGGTACCCGATGCTTCTGTAGCCAGAGCATTGGCCGGACCGTAATCAGCGCGAGAAATACGGCGATCAGGAACGGTACCAGCACGACTTTGGCCATCTGCATGCCGTAGATCACGACAACAATAGCGGCAAGAATCATCACGGCGCTGGTTTTGTTTTGCGGCGTACTGTCCACGGACGCTCCGGTCACTATGCCAAGCCAAGATCATCGCACAACGGCCAGGACAGCGCATTCCATCGGCGCGCTTCTTTTTGCTATTCTCGCATCGCCGTCAAACACGTAAGGAAAAGACATGGCCGCCGTTGAATGGGCAGGATTTGCGCGCTGCGTTGGACGCGACTGAAGATCAGCGCGGCGTATAGGCTTCTGCTTCTTCAGCAGTAATCTGATCGATCTTGACCGTCCAGCGCGCCAACGTCGAACTGATCCGCAACTGGTAAAGACCGGACGAGCGGAACAGTTTGACGCCATTACCTTTGCGTTTGGTGTGCAGCACCCGGCCGACATGCTTGCCGGTGCGCGCATCTATCAACGTGATGTCGAGCGCCATTAGCTGGTTGTAATCACCATTAAGGCGCCAATCGAGCAGCCACGGAGAGTCAACGCGGAAGATGGCCGTCGTTGTATTGCCGGTGCCGCTAAATTCCTTCACGCGTTGTGCCGCTGTTGCCGCGCTATTGGAAACCAGTAACAACGCCACAGTAAGCAGCAATATCAAGGCTTTGTGCATGGAACTCTCCGCGTTGCCGGCATAGTCAGTACGATCCGTCAGAACGATTCGTTAGACCACTCAACCGGGATTATTACTTCATTGCGGCGCAAAAAAGAAGGGGTGAACGGGCTATTGTAACGTGCCTGCTCCGCCAGGCCTGTCGCCGATACGTCATTTTTTTCAAGGGCTTGCAAGAGTTTATCGCGATGATTGCGGAAATTTCTATCTGTCCACCGCCCGGAGAATCGGCGCACCGCAACGACGCGTTCGGGACGTTTCAACAGGCGAATCGTCTCATCGTTGGGTGTCGGCAGCGTGTCGAGCGTGTACTTGCTTTCCATGACGAACGAATACGTAGTGTTACTTTGCTGTTCGCTCTGCCGTGATTCGACGGGGGCCGTCATCTCCATCTTCTCGCCCTGTTCGTTACCGCCAAATATGTAGCCGGCGAGCTTTCTGAAGCCACCGCTGTCGTTGGCAACGTCCACTTCGGCAACAACGTACGGCTCATAGCGCCGAATTTCGACATCGTCGAATTCGGCTATGACTTCAAACTTCGGCTCTTCCAACGCCATTACGATTGGTCCTGATAGCATAAGAGCAAGAAGAACAAGCAGCTGCGCTGCAGTCGAGCGACACGGCGCTGCTCGTGCCTGGCGAGCAGCGTAGCGCTGATCAAGCATGTGGTCGACCTTCATTGTCAGATATCCGAGCGACGCACAACCGACTCGATCTTCAGAGCGGGCGCATCTGCCTGAATTAGAACCGGCGACAATTCGTCAAGCTCCGACGCCGTCATAGCAATACCGTGTTCCGCGAACACGATAGCCGCCATGAAACCAGCGTAAACAATTATCCATGATTTATTTGATTTTGAGCCTGCGCGTAACACTGTTCTTCTCTCGTTGTGGTTAATTCGAGAGCTTATCAACAGATCGAACGCTACTGGTGTCAGGACTGTTAATGACTGTAACAGTTAGTATCTGTGCATAGGGTCATCCCATAGGATTACCGCATGACGATCCCCACTCCTCGGCACGTCCCTGTGCCGATCAGTATGGGACTTAATTAGGCAGGATGACCGAGTCGATCACGTGGATCACGCCGTTGCTGGCAGCAATGTCAGTCGCGATTACATTGGCGGCATCGATAGTTACACCCGCGTCCGTAGCGGCAATCGTAACGTCAGCACCGTTGACGGTCGTGGCAGACGAGAGTTTGACTACGTCGGCAGCGTACACCTTACCGGCTACCACGTGGTACGTCAGAATAGCCGTCAACTGGTCGCGATTTTCAGGCTTGAGGAGCTCTTCGACCGTGCCTTCCGGCAGCTTCGCGAACGCTTCGTCTGTCGGCGCAAACACCGTGAAAGGACCCTCGCCCTGCAAGGTCTCGACAAGCCCGGCGGCGGTGAGCGCTGCGGCAAGTGTGTTGAATTGTCCGGCGCCTACTGCAGTTGCAACGATATCTGCTTCGGCAACCTTGTCTTCTTTCATTGAGTGATGACCAGCATTGGCAAACGATGCGACCAGGCTGATGCATGCGACGGCCAGAAGACCGGCTTTCTTGGTAACGGGATTTTTCATGTGACTTGTCCTTTGATTGCAAGTGTTAAGTGTCAGATGCAATCTACCGCCAAGTCGCAGGGCGAGGGTGTCAGGACTGTTAGCGAGTGTATCTTTGTGTTTCTATCCGCGGTTCACGGGGCAAGATACGCAAGGCTCTCGGCAGTGAAGGCCTGCGGCTCGCGGCCGATCAGCGTACGCAGTGCTTTTGCGTCAGCAACGTTACCTTCTGCAAGCATCGTCAATTGATCGCGGGTTACCGGAAAGAACGGTAACCAATCAAGTAACGTCGCCCCAAGGCGCATCAAACCGATCGGCATTGGCATGATCATTTTCCGCTTGCCGGTAGCAGCAGTAATTCGTGTCACCATTTCCTGCCAGGTCACCGCCTCCGGGCCGCCGAGCAAGATCGTCTGGCTGATCGTCGAGTCGTCCTCGAGCGCGGCAACGAATGCGCTGCTGACATCGTTGATATGTACGGGTGACATGACGACCGCGCCTTTCTTTCGATCCCAGCCCGAGAAAAAGCCGACGGCAGGTATGGGCGGACGCACCATGTCGTTGTTGAGCTGCGTCGCAAATTCCATTGTTCCGCGAGGGTCACCGAAGATTACCGAGGGTCTCAGTACCGTGACGTCGAGACCGCTCGCCCGCGCATAGTCCTCCGCACGACTCTTGGTTTCCTGATAGGCGGTGCCCGGGCACTTGACGCCATTGGCACTCATTAGCAGCAACCGGCGAACACCGCTGTCGATCGCGGCATCGACTGTACGTACGACGCCGTCGTACTGCGTCGACTCGAAGGTAATACCCTTGCGCGGAAATTCACGCAGGATACCGACGTTGTAGATAACGGCATCGCAGCCTTTGATCAAAGTGCGTAGCGACTCAGGCGACGAAATATCGCCGGTCGTAACAGCGACGCGGTCCCTTTGCCGGACTTTGGACTCACTGCCCTCGCGGACCAGGAGCACCGGTTCATGTCCCGCCGCTACGAGCGCATCGGTCAGATAGCCGCCAACAAAACCCGTCCCTCCGATCAATGCTACTCGCATCAGTTACCGCTCCATTATGATCGACCTATTTGATCGACGTGTTACAAATGATTACGCATGGTAGCGCGACGCACTTGTAAGATGATGTGCAGTTGCTCTTTAAGGTCAAAACCCCCATGTCAGACTCACCGGTCATCGTCTGGTTCCGCCAGGATCTTCGGCTCGAAGATAATCCAGCGCTCAGTGCTGCGGCTCAGCAAGGTCGACCGATTCTGCCGGTTTACATCCTTGATGATGCCAGCACGGCCGAATGGCGCATGGGTGCTGCCAGCCGCTGGTGGCTGCATCAGAGTCTCGACGTCCTCAACATATCGCTGGATGGACAGCTGCTGTTCCTGAAAGGCGATGCGCAGAAGCTGTTACCAGAACTCGCCAGCGCCATAGGTGCGGACTCAGTCTTCTGGAATAGGCGCTATGAGCCGTGGGCGGTCATACGAGACACAGCACTCAAAGAGCAGTTGCTCGGCACATCTGTGGCTGTGAAAAGTTTCAACGGCTCGCTGCTGTTTGATCCACCCAACACGAACAAAGCGGACGGCACCCCGTACCGGGTTTTCACCCCGTTTTATCGCAGAGGGTGCCTGGAGAACGGCATACGCCCCCGCAGACCTTTGCCAATGCCGCAAGGATTGCGTTTTCATGCGGTCGACTCTGGACTGACGCTGGACGCACTCGACTTGCTACCGCAAATCAACTGGTACGGCGAAATTGCCGACACGTGGATGCCGGGCGAGCGTGGTGCGAAGAAACGGCTCGAGGATTTTCTGGCCAGCGGCATTAAACACTATAAAGAGGGCCGAAATCGGCCGGACCAGGAGAATGTATCGCGGCTCTCTCCACACCTGCACTTTGGTGAGATCTCGCCCAATCAGGCGTGGTACGCGGTTGACGATTCCGGCACCGGCCTGAACCTCGATGCCGAATCCGACTGCTTTCTCAGCGAACTGGGCTGGCGAGAGTTCTCCTACAACCTGCTGTACAACCAGCCGGAGCTGCCAACGCGCAATCTGCAACGCAAGTTCGATCGGTTTCCCTGGCGGGACGATGCGGAGGCGCTCGGCAGGTGGCAGCACGGCCATACCGGTTACCCGATTGTGGACGCCGGTATGCGCGAGCTGTGGCGTACCGGTTATATGCACAACCGCGTGCGGATGATTGTTGGATCATTCCTGGTGAAGAACCTGATGCTGCACTGGCACCACGGCGAACGCTGGTTCTGGGACACGCTGCTGGATGCTGACCTGGCGAGTAACAGCGCAAGCTGGCAGTGGATCGCCGGCTGCGGTGCGGATGCCGCACCCTACTTCAGGATTTTCAATCCGGTCACACAAGGCAAGAGATTCGATCCGAGTGGTCTGTACGTGCGCCGGTATGTCCCGGAAATTGCAGATCTGCCGGATAAGTACATTCATGCGCCGTGGGAGGCGCCAGCGAATATCCTGGCTGAGGCCGACGTTTCACTTGGCGACACCTACCCCGCGCCGGTTGTCGATCTCAAAGCCTCGCGCGAACGTGCGTTAGCGGCTTTCAAATCGCTAAGCTCGCCTCCGAAATAACCGTTACACAATCGCGATCCCAGGCCGGTATGCCGGCAAAGCGTTCGGCCAGGAAGTCGATGAACGCGCGCACGCGGTAGGAAAGGTGTCGCGTTGGCGGATAGATCGCATAGGCGGGCGTAGTTGGCCAGACGTAGTCGGTCAGAATCGGCACCAGGGTGCCGCGCCGAATTGCGTCGGACGCTATGAACGTCGGTTGAATGACGATGCCCATGCCGTGCGCAGCAGCGTTCGTCAGGAAATCGCCGCTGCTTGCCCGCAACGCCGGTTGCACCTCGATCGTGTGCTGGCTGCCGTCGTTTTCCTGGTAAACCCATTTGGTGGGGTCGGTCAGGTTCGAGTACACCAGGCAACGGTGGTTGTGCAGGTCGGCCGGCGACTCGACCGTGCCGTGCGCTTTGAGGTAATGCGGTGCCGCGCAAATGACGGTGCGTACATCAAACAACTTTTTGGCGACGTAGGACGAGTCTCGTAATCGGCCAATGCGCAGTGCGACGTCGACGCCCTCTTCGATCAGGTCCACTCGCCGATCGTTGAGATCGAGATCAAAATCGATTTTCGGGTGCGTCTTGCCGAAAGACGCGATTGGCTTGCACATGTGCCGGACGCCGAATGACAGTGGCAGAGCGACCCGCAATGTCCCCCGCAGCTCGCCATGCTCCTGTTGCACTGCCGCCTCAGCCTCCACCAGGTCCGCGAGAATCCTGGCGCTGTGCTCGTAGAAGCTCTGCCCGGTGTCTGTCACGTTCTGCACGCGAGTGGTGCGCCGCAGGAGCTGCACCCCCAAACGCTGCTCCAAAGCTGACACGCGGCGGCTCACCGCCGATTTTGCGGTATTGAGCCTATCCGCAGCGGCGGTGAAGCTCCCTGTCTCCACGACGGCGACAAATGCCTGTAAATCCTCAAATTTATCCATATTGTTGCGTTTTTCAGAACAATCTTATCTCTAAAATACTATTTATATCTCTGATGTCAACAAACAGAATAGCGCTCTTGGATTTTGAATGACTATTGGAGTCAGACCCATGAACAACAGCAAGACACGCGTATTGGCCGTGAATGCCAGTGGCCGCTCGACCGGGTCGGTTACCCGGCAACTGAGCCGCGACCTGATTGCCGCACTGGACGATCGTTACGGCAACGTTGAAGTCGCGTCACGTGACCTGGCTAACGGCATTCCGTTTGTTGACCAGGCCTGGATCGAGGCGAACTTCACGCCCACCGAATCGCGCAGCGCTGAGCAGCGCGAGGCCCTGTCCTATTCGGACTCGCTGGTAGCAGAATTGCAGCAGGCTGACATCATGGTTATTGGTGTGCCGCTTTATAATTTTTCAATACCGGCAGCTCTCAAGGCCTGGATCGATATGATTGCACGCGCGCGCCTGACCTTCCGTTACACCGAGAACGGACCGGAGGGTTTGCTGAAGGACAAGAAAGCGTATCTCGTCGTCGCGACAGGTGGCGTACCGGTTGGCAGCCCTGTTGATTTTGCAACACCGTATCTGCGTCATGTTTTGTCCTTTATCGGCATCGACGATGTCGAGATCATCGCAGCCGAGAAACTGAATACGCAGGCCGATGATTCGATGGATGCGGCACGAGCACGCATCGCTGAGGTCGTTCACCTTTCGACAAAAGCGGCCTGAGGCAGGAGGGAGTCAGACAATGATGGAAGTTTTTCAATCAGAGACTCGCGGCAGTGCGGATCACGGCTGGCTCAAGGCGAAGCACACGTTTTCGTTTGCGGAGTACTTTGATCCGGCGCGCGTCAGCTATGGCAGCCTGCGCGTTATTAACGAGGATCGTATTGCGCCGGGCAAGGGCTTCGGCAGGCACCCACACAGGGACATGGAAATTGTCACCTACGTTATTGGCGGCGCGATCGAACACAAAGACAGCATGGGCAACGGCACAATCATTACGGCGGGCGAAGTTCAGCGCATGACCGCGGGTACCGGTGTAGCTCATAGCGAGTTCAATCCGTCGAACGACTCCGAGCTGCATCTGCTGCAGATCTGGATCTTTCCGGAGGAGAACGGGCTGCAACCGGGTTATGAACAGATTCACTTTCCGCGCGAGAACAAGCTGAATCGACTGTGCCTGGTTGGCTCGCACGATGGCAGGCAAGCGTCGATCACGATTCATCAGGATATTGACCTGTATGCCAGCGTGCTCGAGGAAGGACACTCTGTCACGCACGACGTCCGCGCAGAGCGCAAGATATTTGTGCAGGTAATCAAGGGCGACATCGACGTAAACGGGCAACGCCTTGCGGCCGGCGATGGTGCGAAGATTGCTGACGTTGCGGAAGTATCGATTGATGCCTTCAGCGAGGCCGAATTCCTCGTCTTCGATATGGGCTAGGTTTGCGGAAGACTTCCGCACGCGCGCGGCGCTAGAATGCCGGGATGAAAACAACAATCATCTTGCAGAGCCTGCTTTTGCTCGCCGCGTGCGGCGGCGGCTCCGGCACCGCGCCCGCAGCTCCATTACCGTCCAATCCGACCGCCAACTCGATCGCAGAGGTGCAAGGCGGCGGCTCGGCGAGTCCGTTGACTGGTCAGGTTGTCTCGGTTTCGGGAATCGTCACGGGCGACTTCCAGGAGAACGATGCAGATAACGCCAGCAACCTGGGCGGATTCTATTTACAACAGGAACGGCCCGACGGCGATGCGGGCACGTCGGATGGTCTGTTTGTTTTCGACGGCACGGATCCCGGCCTGGACGTTAGCGTCGGCGACCGTGTGACGGTTCGCGGTAAGGTGCAGGAGTACTTCGGCGAGACACAGATCAGTGATGCCAACGTCAGCATCACGGGCAGAGGTGTCATTCAGCCGGTCGACATCAACTTGCCGGTTACAGCGACCCTCTCGAACGATGACGGTGACTTGCTGCCGGACCTCGAGCGATTCGAGGGCATGCTGGTGCGCTTCCCGCAGGCGCTAACGGTCACCGATCTCTACAACCTCGAGCGCTTCGGCTCGGTCACTCTGTCGGAAGGCGGACGCCTGTACCAGTTCACCAATGGCAGCCTGCCGGATGCGGCTGCCTACGCCGACCACAAGACATCAAATGCGGGGCGCACGATAGAACTCGATGACGGGTTGCGTTCGTCCAACCCGGCAACGGCCCGATACCTGAAAGCAGGAACATCGGCGGATTATTCGATCCGCACCGGCGACGCCATTGCGGGAGTAACCGGCAACCTGCGCTACTCGCGCGGCAGCGGCGGCGATGGCGACGAAACCTGGCGACTCATGCCAACCAACGATCCGCAATTCGAATCGCTGAATCCACGGCCCGGTCCACCAAACCCAGGCGGAAGTGTTCGGGTGGCGAGCTTCAATGTCCTCAACTTTTTCTCTACCGTAGATGCCGGCGCGAGCGTTTGCGGACCACGCGGTGATGACAACTGCCGCGGCGCTGACAGCACCAATGAGCAACAACGGCAGCTGGACAAAACCGTGTCAGCACTGGCATTGCTGGATGCGGACATTATCGGCCTGATGGAACTGGAAAATAACGACAGTGAGTCATTGCAGATGCTGGTTGATGCTCTCAATGACAGGGTAGGCGCAGAGCAATACGGCTACGTCGACACCGGCACGATTCTATCGGACGCCATCAAGACCGGCTTCATCTACAAAACGACGCGCATCGTGCTGCAAGGCGCGCACGCGTTGCTCGATAGCAGCGTGGACCCGCGCTTCAACGATGACCGTAACCGTCCGCCACTCGCACAGACCTTTCGACTAACTGAAAACGACGCGCTGCTAACGGTTATCGTCAATCACCTGAAATCCAAGGGTTCATCTTGCGAGGCTGACGGCGACCCGAATACCGCGGACGGCCAGGGTAACTGTAACCAGACGCGCAGCAACGCGGCAGCAGCAATCGCTGACTGGGTCGTAACTGACCCGACTGGCAGCGACGATACCGACTTCCTGATAATCGGTGACCTGAACGCGTACACGAAAGAAGACCCTTTGGGCGCGCTTAAGGACACCGGTCTAACCAACCTCATTGAGGACCAGGATAATCCCTACTCGTTGGTGTTCGACAAGCAGGCCGGCGCCCTCGATCACGCACTTGCCACGGCGAGCCTCGTGCCGCAGGTCGTTGATGCCATCGAGTGGCACATCAATGCGGACGAACCGCCGCTACTGGACTACAACCTCGAGCACGGCCGCGATGCAGGACTCTTTGATGGCACGGCTCCATACCGGGCGTCCGATCACGACCCCGTCGTCATCGGACTTGATCTCGAGAACTAGCCGCTACTCGGGTTTGCGGAACTTCAACGTCATACGGTTGGACTCGCCAATGGCGTCCATCGCCGCTTTCAGCTCGGGGTTATCCTGACTGGTGCCGTACGAAGGCGGCAGTCGCCAGACGATATCGTCCGCAGTCGGTTGATCGAGCGGGTTCGCGTTGATGTTGCTCTCAGCGACAAACTCGAAGCCGGCGGCTTCAGCGGCCGCAATGACGAACGACTTCTTGAGATAACCGTGACTGCCGTCTGCGAACTCGTCTGACATCTCATCGCGCGCATGGTGCTGCACAATACCAAGCGTGCCGCCCGGTTTCAGCGCGGCAAACGAGTCATTCATGATCTCGCCAAGAAAACCGCGGACCGGCTCAAACCGAGCCGCGTTGTGCAGCACTCGAACCAGGAATACGGCATCCGCGACGCCCGCCACCGAGTCCGGCATCGCACCGTAATTAAATGCGGCCAGGGTCGCGCCGTCATCGCCACGCCATTCTTCTGCCTCTGCCGGCCAGTCCGTCACCCAGGTGCTCTGCATCTGCATGAACTCTTCCGACGCAAAGCTAAAATTCGGCCACATGTCCATCGCGTAACTCGCACCGATCACCTGGCCGTCCTTGCCGAGGTACGGCAACAGGACTTTCGTATACCAACCGCCTCCGGGCAGCCCCTCGACGACGGTCATGCCGGGTTCGATGCCAAAAAACTCCAGTGTTTCTTCCGGATGACGGTATTGATAACGCGCCTGCACATCCTCTGACTCGGCTGCGAGAATGCGCGCAAGACGACCTTCCTCGGCAGCGGCAGGCTTGTCGATCGCTGCGGAGCCGGCTTCAGCAACCGGCTCCGCTGGCGATTCTGTGGCGGGCTGGCAGGCGGCTAGCACCAGCGTGATGAGTACAAGCAGGTATTTGGTCATGGTATTCCCCGAAACGGTGCTTCTTGAGCAATCGAAAAAGTATGCGTTAGTCGAGGCTTAGCAGCAACGCGTTCGTCGCCTCACGCACGTTTCCCAGTGCATCAATAATCCGATCATAACTTTCTCGGTCTTCACCGAGCCCCTGCCAGCCTCCATCCCAAACTCGCCACAGCTCGGTTCCAGCCTCGGACGCATTGCCCTCCAGCAGCTGCGACAGGTCCTTGATTGTCAGTACCAGCGCCCAGCCGGTCAGGGGATTTCCCTTGTCACGATCTTCCATATCCCAGTGGCTGTGATAAACCAACTGCTGCAAGTCCCCGACGTTGCGCAGGACTTCTATCGAGACCACACGCTGATTGCGGTTGTGCTCGCTCGCCTCATTGCGCCAGGTGTTGTAGCCGAGGCTGCTGATAGCGATAACAAGACTGATCAGCGCGACGCTGTTACGTTGCAACTGATCTTTCAGACGGATTTTGTTCGACATCGAAACCTCCCCGACACGTATAGGACCAGACCGGTCAATGGCGCCAATTATTTCGCGGTAACGGGGACCGGTAACGGGGACAGACCCCATTAGTAGGGGTCTGTCCCCTCAATGGGGTCTGTCCCCGGAGACTCGCTGCAGTCGCAGCAGCCAAGCGACGACGATCATGCCCACTACTGCCACACCAGCGAGAAAGAGAAAGTAGTTCTGATGGCCGCCGATGCCCGGCGTGGCATCGAGGATGCGGCCCGTGATCGGAGCGAAGAAAATCTCCGGCGTGTAGCCGACAAAAGACACCATACCCGCGACTGCGCCGGTCAGGTGTGCCGGCGTTCGATTCTCTTCCAGCAGCGCAAAATACACAGCGCGTAGCGCGAACACGGCAAAAAAACTGACAACAATATTGGCGTAGATGACGGCAAGGCCGTTTCCCTTGGGTACGGCGATCGACAGCAGACTGTAGCTGACAATGAGCACGGCAAATGACAGGCCAATTATCTTACTGGCAGTCCAGCGATCGGCAAGCACTCCGGCAGCAATCGCTGCAACCGGACGAATGTAACTCCCGAAGGCCGACAGCTGCGCCCCGTCCACCTCGTTCATGCCAAGCACCTGCACGGCATAGAGCGAATAGTTATCGAGCCCCTTGAAAGCGCAATAGGCGCAAACGATGACGGCAGCCTGTGCCCAGACTAGCGGCCGTGTTACGACACTGCCTGCGGCATGAAACAGACCACGACTTGAGTCACCGGCAGGCGTGCGCGCAGGAATCAGCAGCCATGTCATGGCGGCCGTGCCGATGGCGGCAAAGGAGTAGACGAGAATAACGGCTCGAAACGCGCCGCGTCGCTGCTCGTTGCTGACCAGCTCGACACTGTCCGGCATTTTCCAGGCAAGTACCGCCACACCCAGCGTTGCGAATATTGCCGCTACGGCGCCGCGGCCGCCGTCGAGAATTCCGAAAGCACGACCTTGAGCCGTCGCTCCACCCCATTCCCGGGTCGCCCGAATCAGCGCTGCCCAGAACAAGAGAATCGTCGTAATGCCCCAATAGGCGTATAGCATCGCCATGCCGGCCGCTCCCGGAAAGGTGGCCATATAAAAGCCGCCCAGACCGGTGGCAACCAGCGACAGCGTCAGCAGCGCCCGCGCCGAGTAGCGGTCCGCCAGCGCACCACCCGGAAAGTACGCCAGCATCGCTGTGACGCCATAAACCGCAAAAACGTCACCCAGCTGGGTATTCGTAAAACCGAAAGACTCGAGGAGCGTCGGACGAAAGAATCGCGCTGTATGAAATGGCAGCCCGAAAATTATCTCACCCGCGATCACGAAGGTTAGCATCAGGAGATATCGCGACATGCACTGTCTTTGAATGATCGTGTGGTTTGCAGTATACGTGGACGCACAAAATGGCGTATTTTCCACTCTTGATTACCGTTCTTGTACTCGGAGCCTATCGATGAAGCGCATCCTTATCCTCGCTCTACTGGCTGCATGCGCGGCCAATGCCGCAGCAGCGCCCGGCACCATGCGCGTCGACTTCTTCCACGGCGGCAATCATATGACCGAGCTATTCAGCCTGGATCAGCTTGTCATCGAACCGTCGCCGTGGTCCGGCAATATCGATCAGCCGATAGACCGTACATTACGCGGTAAATACCTGTTCGAGATCATTGGCAATGGTAAGACGGCGTGGTCGCGGAGCTTCAGCAGCATATACGGTGAATGGGAAACCACTGCCGAAGCGCGACAAATCAATCGTTCTTTTCATGAATCGGTTCGGTTCCCTGCGCAAGATGGTGTTTTCGAGCTCGTTTTGAAAAAGCGCTACGCCGATAATCAATTTGGGGAAATCTGGCGAATCACGCTCGATCCGGGCGATGTGCTCGTGCATCGCGAATCAGCGAAGTATGCCAATCAGGTCGTCGCCATTCATGAAAGCGGCGATCCGGCACATAAAGTTGACCTGCTGTTGATCGGTGACGGCTATACGGCCGACGAGCACGAGGCCTTCATTGCCAAAGCCCACGAACTCACCGACATTCTGTTCGCGACATCGCCATTCAAGGAAAGAAAAGACGATTTCAATGTCTGGGCGGTGGCGCCGGTTGCGGCCAAGTCCGGCGTATCGCGGCCCTCAACCGGGACATACCGTGATTCGCCGGTAGCATCCACTTACGATTCGTTTCGGTCTGAACGCTACATTCTGACGTTTGATAACAAGGCGATGCGCCGCATTGCGTCATCAGCACCCTATGACTTCATTGAGATTCTGACGAACTCGGAAGTGTACGGTGGTGGCGGCATCTATGGCCTGTTCAGCACTGCTGCGGCCAACAACGAATGGGCACCCTATCTATTCGTCCACGAGTTCGGTCATCACTTCGCCGGCCTCGCCGATGAGTACTACACGAGCTCGGTCGCCTATGAAACTCCCGAAGGTATTACGGAACCCTATGAGCCCAATGTCACGGCCCTGCTGGATCCAGACAATCTGAAGTGGCAACACCTGGTGACGCCCAATACGCCGATTCCGACGACGTGGCCGAAAGCCGAGTACGACGAACACTCGAACGCCTACCAGGAAAGGCGCCGCGAAATGCGGGAAGCCAACGTCAGTGAAGATGAAATGAACGTGCTATTTCGCTACACGAGAGACTACGTCAACAACCTGTTCAACAAATCCGGCCAAGCCGGAATTATCGGGGCATTCGAGGGCGGCAATTACGAGTCCGAAGGCATATACCGTCCGGCCCAGGACTGCCTGATGTTCACCCGGTCCGAAGCGTTTTGCGCCGTGTGCGCCGAGGCAATTGGCAAGGTCATCGACGAGTACACCTTGTCGGATTGATAATATTTTGCTCGGCTTCTCGTTTAACGAGTAGCAGGAGAGCTTCTATTGGTTTCGCGTCCTTTTCCACTCTTTCCAGAGCTTCCTGGCAAACAGGACGATCGCCAATGCGACAACAAGCAGAATGATCCAACTGATCGAGTCGCAGACAACAGCATTGGAGCAGGGAAGTCCTACTGGCACGCTCATATATTCTCACGCCTCTGACTCAGGATCCCAGTCGACTTGGTCGATTGCTGCCTGACTACAGTTATTGTGCATAAATTATAAATAACGCGTTGATCGCGAACGTCTGCTTTGGGTTCAGCCGCGGTCAATCTGTATCGTCTAGCATAAGTTCAACCGTATGTGTTTCGCAGTTTCGTGCAGTACCGACGTCGCCACGAGAACTCGTTTTCGTCCTTCATTATCTAACGACTTATCGTGTGGCGTCCCTACGTGCCGCTTGGTAATTATGCAGAACTCACACGGATCTTGTTTAGGAAGCTCGATCATAATCTTCGATGGTTGCCTCAACCATCTGCCAAGTGCTGCAATTTATTGAGCCGCGCCAGCCGCCTCAGATTGGATTTCATTGAGGAACTCATCTATAGCCGCCGCAGTACGTTCCGGTACTTCCTCCATCGTCAAATGGCCGACACCGTCGAATATCTCCAGGCGCGAATTCGGGATCATCTCGTCGAACGTCATCGC
>CAZTQL010000054.1:0-6990 GCA_964615665.1 uncultured Woeseiaceae bacterium
AGCGAGTTCGTCCCTCTCAAGCTCGCACCTGTCCAGCAACGACTCTACACTGCGACGGCAATGGCACATCTTTCGCACAACTGTACAGAATCCTCGACATGAGTTCGGCTCGTCGTTCTTCCGCCGTGATCGCGGTGATTGCCGCGTTGTTGGTATTTGCCGCGGTTCTCGGATTTCGTGAGAAACAGAACGACACCGGCATCGCGGCTCCCGCTCCGATTACGACAGAAGTTCAGCTCGCCGCATCGTCGCCCGCCCCACTACACGAGTTTCCTGTGGCGGCCTTGCGGTCCGCACTGACTTCAGTCTGCTCCAACGATGCCCCGGATTCCGACGACAAAGAATGGACGCAAGAGGAAATCGAGGCAGACTTCGACGCGTTCATGGAGCTGCAGCTGAGGCTGTCAGAGCTGTCAGACCGCCTGTCAGTGTCGTCGTCAGCAGAACATTTGCACCTGGCTGCATTGCTGCAGGATGACCCGGCTTTGCGGGTCGAGTTACTTGATCGCGCAATCTCACTTAACCCCTCTGACCCGTTGCTGATCTGGGGCGCTGTTCAAATTTGCTCGAAGTCCGGCGAATCCGTGGACTGCCCGCTGCGGGATTGGGAACAGCGTCTGATTGACGTTGACGGCCAAAACAGCGAATCGTGGGTACTTGTCGCCGCCAATCGTTACGCGGCAGGCGAGTACGACAAGGCACTCAAAGCGATGCGCCATGCCTCAACAGCCGCCGAATCGCGCGCTTACTGGACTGAAACGGCCGAAATGATCGAGCGCGGGTTTGCCGCCGTGAGCGACTACGCATTTCCGGAACGTGCTTCTTTGGCGCTCGGCCTCGCGACCTCGAAGCTGCCGCGCTACGGCGACTACTGGACGATGTGTAAAGAGCAGTCAGCGAAGAACGCGGATTGGGCCTACGCGTGTGTGGCCTACGGCGAACGGGTCGAGAATCAGGGCAAAACCGCGATGGACGTCGAACTGGCCCACTCAATACAGAGACTGGGGCTCGAGGCTCTGGGTGAAACTGAGAAGGCCGCCGTCGTTGAGCAACGACTTCAGGCGCACCGCCAGGAAAGGCTGGACTGGTTAAAAGAATTCAATCCGGCGACTGAGCGGCTGTTCTTTTCAAACCCGAGCCTTTTCTACGCATACCTGGCTGCCGTCAGATCGGAGGGCGAGGTAGCTGCGCGAGCCCGCATCGTTATGGAAATCGAGCGGCTTCTCGAACAGCAGCCCGAGCTGGCCTGCGAACCTGTTTAGCCAAGCGCCCGCCTCCCGAAACTCTCGAAATACTGCATGTGACTGAGCTCGATAGCAGGTTGGTCGCCTCTTGGCGGCCTTTATTTCGCAGATTGCTAATGGTCGTCACGATCACTACCATCGCGCAATGCAGAAATTACACAAAATACTACTGGTTGCCGGAGTTGCGTTCATGACGATCGGGAATGCGGCCGCCGCGGATTCAAAGCTCGGGCTAACGAGTGACAACAGGCTCTCGCCCTGCCCCGCATCGCCCAACTGCGTCAGCAGCGATATGACTGACAGTCACAGTATTGCCGCTCTCGACATAGCGGGCGACCCAAACGAGGCGTGGCAAGCGCTGCGCGCGTATCTTGAAACGCAGCCCCGCGTGGTTATCAAGATCAGCGACTCGAGCTACCTGCGCACCGAGTTCCGGACGCGGCTCTTGCGATTTACCGATGACGTCGAGTTTCACCTCCGACCTGACGAGAACCGGATCGCCGTGCGATCGGCATCGCGATTGGGGTACTCAGATTTTGGCGCCAATCGACGCCGCCTCGAGTCTATTCGCCAGGCGCTGTTTGCGGCCGGTGTGGTCAAACTGGGAAACTGATAACAGCCAGGATCGGCGGCTTGGGGGTCGAACTGAAGAGCTTATTTGCTTTTCAGCGCGTCACGCACTGCCGGCTCCAGCTTGATCAATCCCGCTTTCCGGCCAATATCTAATGCGGTTTCGTCATCCGCACCCTGCATCGATGCCCGCAGCGCCAGCAGCGCCCCCACCCGATTGGAACTGCCACAGTGCAAGAGCACGGGCTCGTCGAAGTCTGCAAGTAACTCATCGAGCGCCTGTGCATTCTCAAACGTAATTCCCTTGCGGCCTATCGGCATTGCCACGTAGGTCATGCCGAGTTCTTCAACGACCGCCGGCTCGTCGAGTCCGCGGTCTTCGCCGACGGTCCGTAGATCAATGACGGCCGCGTACCCGTTGTCTGCAAAAACCTTAAACATCGCTGCGTCGGGCTGCCCTGCCGGCGTAATCCCTTTCACCGGCGTGACTTCACCGGTTGCCAGCACTTGCTGCAGATCGACTTTCGTCGGCGACGCATCGGCAACGACAGTCTTGGCCATACAAGCCGACAGCGCGAGCGCGCTGCTCAAGATAACCAATGAAATAACTCGCATCATCACTCCAACTCGTTCTGGTGGCCGTCAGGGTACACTGCGACCATGAAATTTTCCGACGTGACTGCTACCGATTTCACGGAGGTTCTCGAGCTGAACGAGGCTTCGGTGCCGCATGTCAGCAGCATCAGCGCAGCCGAAATGCGCTGGTTCGCCGAGCACGCGCATTATTTTCGCGTTGTCAGAGATGGTGCATCGCTGGCGGGCTTTCTCATCGGACTGCGCCCGGGCCTCGAGTACCAAAGCCTGAACTATGGCTGGTTCTGTGATCGCTACTCGGACTTCGGCTATGTTGATCGGGTTGCGGTGGCGCCAAATACGCGCCGACTAGGCGTGGGTTCGCGCCTCTACGAGGACTTCGCCACAACGCTTGAAGGTGAGGTCGAAGTGATGACCTGCGAAGTCAATCTGCGCCCGGCCAATGAGTCGTCGATGCGTTATCACGAACATCTGGGTTTTGTGCAGGTGGGGTCGCAGGAAACCGAAGGCGGCGAGAAAGAGGTCGCACTACTGGAGAAAAGGCTTTGAGCGAGCTAAAGACCGACAGAGAATTTGACGTGATTGTCTGGGGCGCAACCGGGTTCACCGGCAAACTGGTCTCGGAGTACCTGTTACGACAATACGGTGTTGGCGCTGAACTTAATTGGGCGATCGCCGGCCGCAACGAGAAGAAACTCGAGGCCCTGCGGCACGATCTTGGCGATTCAGCCGCACGCTTGCCGATATTTACTGGTGATAGCGCCGACCGGGCGTCATTGCTGCAGCTCGCGACGCGTACCCGCGTCGTCCTCACGACGGTAGGTCCGTATGCCCTGTATGGCTCCGAACTCGTTGACGTCTGCATCGAGGCTGGCACCCATTACTGCGACCTTGCTGGCGAAGTTCAGTGGATTCGCAAAATGATCGATCAGCACCATGATCGTGCGCAGGAGACTGGCGCTCGCATCGTGCATTGCTGCGGCTTCGATTCAGTGCCGATGGACATGGGAGCCTGGTTCCTGCAAAACGAGGCGATGCAACGCTACGGCGAATACTGCAGGTCAATCACGCTGTTGGTAAAGGCAACCAAGGGTGCCGCCAGTGGCGGCACGATTGCCAGCATGATGAATATTCTCGAAGAAAGCAGTAAGGATCGCTCCGTCGCCCGCATGCTCGTTGATCCCTACTCGCTAAATCCGGAAGGACAGCGCGACGGTCCCGACGACCGCGACCAGACCCGGACAATTTACCGCAGTGATGTGAAGTCATGGACTGCACCGTTCGTAATGGCCGTCGTTAATACGAAAGTCGTGCGGCGCAGCCACGCGCTAGCGGGTTATCCGTACGGCAAGGACTTTCGCTACGCCGAAGCGATCATGACCGGTGACGGCCTTGGCGGACGCCTGAAGGGCACGGCAGTCACCGGTGCGCTCGGTGCGTTCATGACCGCCGGTGCTCTCTCGCCGACGCGAAAAATACTGGGGAAATTTGTCACCAAACCCGGCGACGGTCCGGACAAAGAGCTACGCGAATCCGGATTTTTCAACTTGATTCAGATCGGCGTTCTACCGGACGGAAAAGTAATTCGAACCCGCATAACCGGTGATCAGGACCCCGGCTACGGGTCTACCAGCAAGATGCTCAGCGAATGCGCAGTTTGCCTGGCGAAAGATGACCTCGACGTCGGTGGCGGCGTGCTAACACCGGCGTATGCGATGGACGGCAATTTACTCGAGCGCCTGCAACGCAACGCCGGACTGACCTTTGAGCTGCGCGATTAGTGAGCAGGGACCGCCGCGTAATGCAGCGCTTCATTATATTTTTCACCAGCCTCAACTCTGATAGGTAGCCGGTTCCTCGGTGACGCCACCGGGCAGGTCGAAAAATCATTGAATGCACATGGCGGGCTGTAGGCCAGGTTGAAGTCCAGGATTGTCATGCCGTCGGAGTCGGGCGCATCGGCGTAAAGAAAGCGGCCAGCACCATACGTATCGTCGCGGCTGGTTGCGTCACCAAAAACGAAGAACAGGCTGTCGCCGGATTCATAAGCCTCGAGGTCATAACGCTCACCAGCGATTTCGAATTCAACCGTTCCCGGCGACGTTGGATGATAACCAAGCCCTTCGATGACAGTGCCAACGTTGACTACTCGCGGCTCATCGTATGGCCGCAAGACGGCCGTTACGCGGAGCGTTGAGTCGATATCGAAATAAGGCAATGGACCGAAGGTCGACAGAAATGGATTCTCGAAATCACGTAGACGTACGCCGAAGCGATCATCACGTTGTACAACACTCCATGCCAGCGTTCGATGCGTCACTAGCGCAGGCGTTGGCGTTGTGTCATCGAGCATCTGCAGATCAGAAACCGACTGCTCGTCACTGCGCACGTCGACGCCCGCTACAACAACCATCCGGATTCCGTTCGTATCAACGACGAAGCTGCCAATAACCGGCGCAGCATCGCCCGGGAACACGACATCATTATCGGCCGCAGCGCCGAAGCTATAGGTGCCCGCTTCGAGCCAGAACAGGCCGGTTTGCGTGAGGTAGCCCATTGGGGCGGTCAGGCGGTCGAGGCGCCCTGCCCGCCATTCCAACACCTCGGCCTCATAAGCCGCCTGGTCGAATGCAGGCACTGATCGCTCTCCACAGCCCAGCAGCAGGATCAATAACGCCGGTACCCAGCCAAACTTTTTCATATTCATGACTCACTCTATCGTATCAATTAGCATGTCGGGTCTCTATAATCCGCCGCCTGTTCGCCGAGCACCTCTGCAAATGCCCGATATTTTAAAATTACGCAACATCGCGATTATCGCGCATGTCGACCATGGCAAGACGACCCTCGTGGACCAGATGCTACAGCAATCCGGCATGCTGGGGCCACGCGCCGCTGTGCCTGACCGCGTCATGGACTCAAACGATCTCGAACGTGAGCGCGGTATCACAATTCTCGCCAAGAACACCGCGCTCGACTGGAACGGTTATCGCATCAATATCGTCGATACCCCCGGTCATGCCGACTTCGGCGGCGAGGTCGAGCGCGTGCTCTCGATGGTCGACAGCGTGCTGCTGCTCGTCGATGCCGTTGAGGGACCAATGCCGCAAACCCGTTTTGTTACGCAGAAGGCGTTTGCTCAAGGTCTCGTTCCGGTGGTCGTCGTCAACAAGATCGACCGTGACGGTGCGCGTCCGGACTGGGTGCTTGATCAGACGTTTGACCTGTTCGATCGCCTCGGCGCGACCGACGAACAACTGGATTTCCCGATCGTTTATGCGTCGGCGCTCAACGGCTATGCCGGCGACACCTCAGACGTTCGTGACGGCGACATGACGCCGCTGTTTGAGACCATCGTCAAGCATGTGCAGCCGCCGGATGTCGATATCGACGGCCCGCTGCAATTGCAGGTATCAAGCCTCGACTACGACACCTACGTTGGCCTCCTCGGTATTGGTCGAATCAGCCGTGGCACGCTGCGTGCCAATGCGTCGGTTAGCGTCGTTGCGCCGGACCACTCTTTTCGGCGCGCCCGCGTACTCGAGCTGTTTGGTTTCCACGGGCTCAAGCGACAGCGGGTAGACTCGGCAGCCGCCGGCGACATCGTGGTTTTTAGCGGCATCGACAAACTGTTCATTTCGGACACGCTGTGTGTACCGGGGCACGAGGAAGCGCTGCCGGCGCTGTCCGTTGACGAACCGACCGTGAACATGACGTTTCAGGTCAACAAGTCACCTTTCGCGGGCCAGGACGGCAAGTACCTTACAAGCCGTCAGATACGCGAACGTCTCGACCAGGAATTGAAACACAACGTCGCATTACGCGTTGACGAAACCGACGACCCGGATAAATTCCGGGTGTCAGGGCGCGGTGAGCTGCATCTGTCTGTGCTCGTAGAAAACATGCGCCGGGAAAACTTCGAACTGGCCGTATCGCGCCCGGAAGTCATCATGCACGATGTTGACGGTGTCGAGCACGAGCCCTGGGAGCAATTGACGGTCGACTTCGACGAAGCACACCAGGGCGCAGTCATGACCCGTCTTGCCGACCGCAAAGGCGAACTCCTCAATATGTTGCCGGACGGCAAGGGTCGCATCCGGCTGGACTACCGCATTCCGACCCGCGGGCTGATCGGATTTCGTACCGAGTACCTGACGGCGACGTCCGGTACCGGGCTCATGTATCACGTCTTCGAGGACTACGCACCGCGCGTGAAGGGCCACATCGCCCAGCGCAATAACGGTGCACTGGTGTCGATGGTCCAGGGCAAGGCTCTCGCCTACGCCTTGTTCAACCTGCAGGAGCGCGGTCGCCTTTTCCTCGGCCATGGCGCACCGGTCTATGAGGGCATGATCATCGGTATTCACCAGCGTAACAACGACCTCGTGGTCAACCCCACCAAAGCCAAGCAACTGACGAACGTTCGCGCCGCCGGCACCGACGAAAACCTGGTGTTGTCGCCGCCGATCCGTTTCTCACTGGAGCAGTCGCTCGAGTTTCTGGACGACGATGAGTTACTGGAAGTTACGCCCGCGAACTTGCGCCTGCGCAAAAAAATCCTCAAGGAATCTGACCGCAAAAA
>CAZTQL010000054.1:7090-16092 GCA_964615665.1 uncultured Woeseiaceae bacterium
AAAGTTTCGTGAGCAGAGTTTCATGAGCAAGGTTTCGTGAGCAATAACGCGGCTGCTCTGGCCTTCGCAGACCTGCAGCCTGACGACATCCTCACGACGCTGGACGACATGGGCTTCGATTGCGATGGACGCTTTCTCGCACTAAATAGCTACGAAAATCGTGTTTACCAGGTTGGTATCGAGAGCGACTCACCCGTCGTGGCCAAGTTCTACCGGCCGCATCGCTGGTCGAATGAGGCGATTCTTGAAGAGCATGAGTTCGCCATTGATCTCGCTGACAAGGAGATCCCCGTCGTACCGCCGATGACGATCGGTGGCGAGACGTTGCATCACAGCGGGCATTTTCGTCTGGCTGTTTATCTTTGCCGCGGCGGGCGCGCGCCGGATCTGGACAACTTGGAGTTGCAAACTCAACTGGGCCGACTGGTTGCACGTATCCACCTCGAGGGTGAGACCTCGCAATTCGAGCATCGCCCCAATATCAACATCGACACGTACGGCGTCGCTTCCATCGACTTCCTTCTGCAAAACGACTTCATTCCGAACGACAATCGCGACGCCTACGAAAGCGTTGCCGAACTGGTCCTGGAAGGCGTTGAAGCCTGCTACGAGCGCGCGGGTGATGTACGAGAGATTCGCCTGCACGGCGACTTTCATCCGGGCAACGTACTGGTTAACCGCGATCAATTGCATATTGTTGATCTCGATGACACGCGACACGGGCCCGCAGTGCAGGACTTGTGGATGTTCATGTCCGGTGACCGGGAAGAACAAACTCCGCAGCTGGGCGCTTTGCTCGAGGGCTATCAGTCCTTTCGCCGCTTCGACGCGAGAGAACTGCATCTTGTTGAGGCATTACGCAGCCTGCGCATCATTCACTACGCGGCATGGCTGGCACGGCGCTGGGAAGACCCGGCATTCAAAGCCGCATTTCCGTGGTTCGACAGTCGCCGCTACTGGGATGATCATGTGCTGACGCTACGTGAACAGGTCGCGTTGATGCAGGAAGCGCCGCTCGAGTGGCGCGACTTCTGACTACCGCGATGGTAACCGTTGTATTCGTGGCAGCAGCTCGAAGCGTTCGATCCAAAGCGTGAACGTCCGATGGCTCAAGGCCTGCAGATGCTCGACCGAATCACCGCAGCGCGCGCGGATCTCGTCAACATCGATGTCGGTAGACTCGTCCGCCAGTATCCCCTGGTGATCAGGCACCGTGAGCCAACGTTCGATCAATGAGCGATTCGCTTCAAGGTGAAACTGAAAACCATAAGCGTGCTCGCCGAATCGAAACGCCTGCACCGGACTCACATCTGAACCGGCCAGGCGGACAGCCTCCGGCGGCAATGCGATACCGTCCTCGTGCCACTGAAAAACCTCCTGGCTCTGCGCGAATGCGGCCAGCACAGGATCCGTTGCGCCGACCTCGGTTAGATCGACGTTGTACCAGCCGATTTCGGGTCGTTTGTTGCGTGTTACAGACCCACCCAGGGCTTTGGCGAGCAGCTGAGCACCGAGACAGATTCCCAGAACCGCCATGTCGCGCTCCACGGCCTCTCGAATGATCTCGACCTCGGTAATGAGGTTTGGGTACTGGTCAATCTGATCTGCATTCATCGGGCCGCCGAGGACGATCAGCGCTTCGTACTTATCGAGCTCAGGCCGCGATGCCGGCTCACGGCCGAAATTCACGTAGCGAATACGAAATCCCGCCTCTTTTAGCAGCGGATCCAACGTTCCCAGCGGCTCAAATGGAACGTGCTGAAAAACGAGTATTTTTGGTCTTGCCATAGAGTTCTGACGCTTGCCGGGCCGGATTTCCCAAGGGACCCCTTATACCTTTTCGTACGCGACGCGTGAAATGGATTTTCATTTGCACTGGCAACGTGCTCCCTCTACAGTGGATCCAGGCTTCAGATCCGTGCAATACTACGGAACTCTGCGGGTAACAAGCGCTCTGATACCTTTACCGACAGGTTTTTGCCAAGCGGATCGCTACCTTTTGATCGCAAATTTACGCTCCATATCATGCCTCTTACTGTTGTCGCTGGTCGCCGCCGGCTGCAGCTCTACGGTCATGATGGAAGATCCGACCATCCCGGCTCCGCGTGTCGAGAAGATTCCGATCGACGTCGCCCTGCGTATTCCGAAGGAATTCAATGACTTCGTGCACGAAGAGAACATTCTGGGCAAAGAAGCCTGGAGTATTAATCTCGGCCGCTCCAACACCCTGTTTTTCACGCAGCTATTTGGCTATCTCTTCAACAACGTGACCGTCATCGGGCCCGATGATGACGCGCGCGACTTCCAATTCGACGCATTGATCGAACCCAGTATCGACGGCTTTGAGTTCTCGGTGCCAAACCAGAGTAAAACAGAGACGTTTGCCGTCTGGATTCGCTATCGCTTGAGAATCTACGATCGTGAGGGCACAAACGCGTCTAACTGGACGATGAGCGCGTACGGCAAGTCACAAAAAGAGGGCCTCAACGGTGGCTCCTCGGCTTTGCAACGAGCGGCGCTTCTTGCCATGCGCGACGCGGCGGCGCTGATGATCATGCAGATGGACAAAGCCACGCAACTCAGCGCTCTTGCCAATGGCGGGCTTGCGACACCGCGCGCGGAATCCGCCGTTGCGGAAGTTGATTCAAAGCCGGCCTCACGCCGCGATGATATGGGTGTTTTCGTCATTGGGGGAATTGACGATGATGCAGACTAGGACGCTTACTGGCGCCAAGTCCGCGCTGATTCTTGGCATCGTGTCACTCGGCCTTACGGGATGTATCACTTCGCGAGTCGAGGATGCCAGAGTGAACACCACGGGGCTGAAGGAAGGCGAATCCGTCGTCATCATGGCGAAAAGCTACCATCAGGGAAACAAGACGGAGTCGGATTACGTGAGCTGCCTCGAAAATGCGCTGGGACGTGGTTCAGGCGGACTGCGCGTGATCCCGAGTCAGCAATTTATCGACTCGCTATTTCCCTGGTTTGAGCCGCGCACAGCGCCCGCCGAAACCAAAGGCCTGACCAAACTCATGGATCGGCCGGGCGTAGCGGACGCTGTCGAGGAAATGGGGGTTCGCTATATAGTCTGGCTCGATGGCGACACCGAGCGCGTTGCTCAGGGCGGCAGCCTGTCCTGCGCCGCCGGTCCAGGTGGCGGTGGCTGCTTCGGTTTTGCATGGTGGCAGAATGATGCCGACTATGAAGCCTCTGTGTGGGACCTCGACGGGTTTGAGTCCGCCGGCACTGTTTCGGCCGACGTTAGCGGAACGTCCTTCTTGCCGGCTCTCGTTGTCCCGATTCCGCTGATCGCCAGAACTCAGACAGCTGCTTGCAAGGGCCTTGCGCAACAGCTGCGCGCATTTATCGTCCAATAGCGGTGCGAGTTTGCGCTAGCGCGGACGACCAGCCCTGATCAACGATCTGCCGTAAAACGGCGACTCCAAAGAAGCGACCGAAACGGTTCGCCCGGACGACGGTGCGTGCACAAACTCCGAGTCGCCGAGATACAGCCCGACGTGTGACATCTTGCCCTCGATCCGAAAGAACAGGACGTCGCCCGGTTTCATCTCGCCCGGTGACACTGGCTGCAGCGCAGACCAAAGCTGACCTGTCGTGCGCGGAACGAATTTACCCGCTTGCGAGTAGGAATACTGGACGAGCCCGCTGCAGTCGAACCCGGACGGCGTCGTACCGCCGTAACGGTACGGGATACCGACCTGCCGCAGCGCAATACTGGCAGCCTTGTGGCCGGCGGATTTTGCGGTTGCCACCTCTTTGCGCTGAGGTTCTGCAGCGACCCGACTCGGTGGAGCCGTCGAACACGCTGTCAGTGCGAGCAGCACAAGGGCTGCCAGCGCGTTCGACGACTGCTGACGGAGTGGCTGAGCCATTATCAATGGAACCTCGTCAACGAAGTCTCGGGCAAGAATTGTCAATCAGCATACGACATCGCGCCTGAATTCGGTATGAACTGCCTCTCAACCCTGGAGCATCGTTTCCTGACGATGATCACACCGCAGAGCGCCAATAACGACATACAATCAGGCAATCATCACAAAGCACCGCATGCAGACCATGGACAAACGCCACGACCTCGAACTGATATTGCAATCACGCACGCCGATCGTCGTCATCGAATCGCAGGATGAGGCACGCATGCTGGAAATGCTGCAATCCATCAATCTTCGACGCAGCAGCGACTCGTATACACCGTTGTTCCGCTGGACTCTTACCGACGGCCTGCAGCGTCTTGATATTGCACTGGAACCGCAAGCCTTAAATTCACAGCCGGCAGATGTACTCAAACACATTCGAGCAGTGTCGAAGCCTGGTACGTATGTGCTGCTGGACTTCCACCCTTTTATCAGCGACCCGGTGCACGTGCGCTTGCTCAAGGACATCTGCATCAAGCACCGTAGCTTGCAGCGCCAGATCATCCTCATCAGCCACAAAATCGAAATTCCACGTGAACTCGAAAGCTACTGTGCGCGCTTTGAAATGGAACTACCCTCAAAGGGTGAACGCATCGACTTGCTCGACGCGGCGATCGCCGAATACAACAACGAACATCCCGGCGATTCGGTCAGGGTTGACCCCAAAGCACAGGATCTGCTGATAGAGAATCTCGCGGGCCTGACGCACAGCGATGCCCGACGCATCGCACGCAACGCAATCTATGTCGATGGCGCCATTTCCCACAGTGATCTCCCGTCGGTCATGCAGGCCAAGTACGAATTGCTGAATCGCGGCGGCGCGCTGCAGTTCGAATACGACACCGCGCGATTCAAGGACGTTGGCGGCCTTCAGCACCTGAAGGCCTGGTTGACGCAGCGCCGCCCGGCGTTCAGGGGCGACAAAAGTGCCGCACACCTCGACGCACCCAAAGGTATTCTGCTGCTCGGCATCCAGGGTTGCGGCAAGAGCCTGGCTGCGAAGGCGACGGCCGGGTTGTTTGGTGTCCCTTTGCTACGCCTTGATTTCAGCGCGATTTACGACAAGTACCATGGCGAGACGGAGCGCAAGCTTCGCGAGTCACTGAATACTGCCGATGTCATGTCGCCCTGCGTCTTGTGGATCGACGAAATCGAAAAAGGCATCGCAGGTCGCGGTGGCGAGACCGGCACCACTCAGCGCGTTTTGGGGTCGTTCCTGACATGGATGGCCGAACGCAACAGCCACGTGTTTCTGGTCGCAACAGCCAACGATATAAGCGCCCTGCCACCGGAGCTGATACGCAAAGGTCGTTTTGACGAGATTTTCTTCGCTGACCTGCCAAATGCCACGACGCGTGCGTCGATTTTTTCGATTCATCTGAAAAACCGACAGCAGCCGCTCGCCGATTTTAATATCGAGCAATTGGCGCAGGTAACAGACGGCTTCTCCGGCGCAGAAATCGAACAAGCCATTGTTTCAGCCTTGTACGCGGCATACGCAAAGCGACAAAAGCTGGCGACTGCGCATGTACTCGAAGAGATTCAGAGGACACGACCGCTATCGGTCGTAATGCGCGAACAAGTCGCCGCCATGCGCGACTGGGCCAACGGTCGCACCGTTCCCTGCGACTAAAGAAACTCTCGAATCAACATCGCGCAACGTGCTTTTCCATTTGTCGCCATGCTAATATCGGTAGATGGCTAATGATAAGAACAACATCAATGAGTTAGTCGACGATTATTGTCAAATTGCTGACCGACCTTCGTCTGGCCCTCCCGGCGAAGCCTCTCCGTCTTTCCCGGCTGCCGCCAACCGTCGTTCGCCAGAGCTTGCGCCTGACCAGGACTTGGCAGATCGTCTCTCCAAGAACGAGGGATATGCCGACCAACTTCGTTGGCAAATTCGCGACCTTCAAGCGACCGTTTCCGCGCAGTCGGAGCAACTCAGTGAAGTCAGAAAAGAATCTGAGAAAAAGGACAAGGAACTCACCAAGGTAAAGGCACTACTTACTCGCGCTAGAAGGACTATTCCTGAGCTGCGCGAAAAACAAGAGCTAGCAGAAAAGCGTCACGCTCGAGAGGTTTTGGCCCTGCAGGTTGAACTCGAAAACACTGATAGATCCTTTGGCGATGCAGACGTTCAGAATCAGGAACTTGTCGACGAGTTACTGAAACTTCGCCAATCAAGAGAATCGCTGCAAAGTGAATGGCAAGCACGAAATCTTAAGGCGGCGCGGCGCATCAATGCCTTAAAGACCAAATGCAAAAAAATTGCGCGGCAAAAAGCAGAATACAAAAGACAAATCACGGCAAAGAACAAGGCAGTTCATGGACTCTTGAGTCAATTGGCACCCAAATCCTCGCCCGACAAGAATGAACCTGATAATGAACCTGATAATGAACCTGATTTGGATAACACCGTTCAGGTCATCGACTATAGCCTTTACGGGCCTTTACTCGACGATTCGGACGACGACAGCTCGCCGGAACCAGAAGATACGTCGGATACCGCAGATGATCTTCGCAGGCGAGAATTAGTCGGCAGGATTGATGGCTCCCGCATGTGCTTCTCGATAACAAAAGACAGATTGACGATAGGAAGGACGATCGAGAACGACATTCAGCTTACGCCGTCTTACATCAGTCGACGCCACGCTATTATCGTCACCGAAGATGGCACGACTCGAGTAGTAGATTGGGGAAGCAAGAACGGAGTGTTTGTGAACTATAAACGGGTAAAGGAACACTCACTTTCCAATGGTGATGTTGTCGCCGTCGGCTTCGCCAAGTTCATATATAGGGAACAACTACACGCTGACTTGTGATCTGCAAACATGGCCCGACACCGGCAATCTGTGAGCATAATCACGGAGTTCTTCGCGAGACTGCGATATAAGGGATGTCACTGACAAGGATTGAGTCACAGTGATGCCAGATAATGCCGCAGGGAAAGCGACACTAGGTTCTGACTTTGCCGAGGACGGCCGCTCACTAGCGTTCTTCTTACGTCGAAAAATCTGGCTACCCAAGCCGCTGTACGCAGCTGTTCCCTATTTCTATGTGCTGTCTGGTTTGGCGGCTTTTCTCGCCACCTTCTACATTACTGAGTGGTTCTGGGTTCTCCCCCACTACGTCTTGTTCTCAGGCGTCTGTGTTCACATTGGTATTTTGGTGTACCGCATGCGCCACAGAAAAACTGCCGCGATGCTGGTCGATTCGGAGTCCGCGGACCCGCCCAACGCCTCTTGACGCCTGACCAGGCTTGAGCAACGATGGCCGCTTCGCAGTTTAGAAAACGGCACATCCTCCATGGGTACTATCGAATCGAGTCGGTCACTATCGATCCGCAAGGAAGCAATTCTCTTGCTCATCCTGTTCGTGGCCGGAATCGTTCTGATGCCTGCTGTCATCTATTTTGTCGGACAGATGATCTTCGGAAATTACGGCGGCGACGGATTTGGGGGGTTTTTCGGCGCTATCGGGAAGAAACTCATCACCGCGGATAGCGTCGCCTGGCTGCTCGTCGCGTCTCCCTACCTGATCTTGCAGTGCCTTCGCATCACGGCCTATGCCTGGCGCAGGAGCAACAAAGTTAGCTAAGGCTGCGAATCGCCGCGTCACTTCGGCCAGAAATGTGAACCTCATCACACTTTTGACACCACACAGACGCTGATCCGCATGCAATAGGTAGTAAATGGCTGATTCATGGGGCATTCTGAAGGGTGTAATCATTTTGGATACGGTGTTCGGGTACTCAGTGCTCGCGATAAACAACAGATGATGGAAGGGCTCAAAAGCTGGTTTAAGGGTCGGTTTTCCCAAGCGGAATCGCCACCGCCGCCGCGCGCGCGCAACACCGGTACCTACCGTCAACGTCTTGCCGCGGCAGAGAAGACTGCCGATAGGCAGTCTCAGAGTCCAGAGATTGAAGTTGATGCGCAAGTGCCGGGGCAAATCGAAAGCGTGGGTCCAGGCAAGAATGTCTTCGTTGAAAGCCCCTACGTTCGCGAAGACCTGGGCACCCATGAATCCCTGAAGATCCTGAATGTGTCGCCGGCCGAAGATGACCAGGAAGCTGGCATCGACCCTTACAATACCGGCAAATTCGACAAATCGCGCAAATGGGATCAGCGATTCCGCAAGTAACACCGGGCGCGCGCCCCTGACAGCATGATAATCTCCGCCTCTGCAAGGTAAAGGAGCTCTCGGCGTGTCATTGCGCATTTCATTTGAACTAGACGAAAACGATCTCAAGCATTTCCAGCTGATCATGAACGAGGCTCGTAAGGCCTCCAAACGGCTTGCCCCGGAAGATATTGTCGCGGCGGCCGAAGGACTGCTGACGGATGTGGCCGCAACCAAGGCGCCGGGCTTCATCGTCGAGCGGCTCAACAAGCTCAAGTTGATGATCAACATGTTGTCAGATCTCGACTGGCGCCTCCCGCATCAGGAAGCAAGCCGCGTTCTGAATGCGCTGGCCTATTTTGCCGAACCTGAAGATCTGATTCCCGACAATATTCCGGGTCTTGGTTTTCTCGACGATGCCATCATGATTGAACTGGTTGTTCGGGAATTGAAGCATGAGATCGAGGCTTACGAGGACTTTTGCGACTATCGCGAACGCCTGCAGCAACAGCACGGCCCCAAGACCAAGGTAAGCCGTGGCGGATGGTTGGACGAACGCCGCAAATCCCTGCAGTCACGCATGCGACGGAGGCGAAAAGATCGCCCCGGACTGTTGCGCTAAACCGCTGCCGGTCGCGGTCTCACGGCCAGTAATATGCGCCGGTAACCACCAAACCCAGCCACATCGCTCCCTGCGCCCAGAACCGCAATCGATGTTTCTTGATCAGGCTATAGAAACTTGCCGCCGAAACAGCGGTCATAATCACGAACAGCCCAAAGCTGCTTAGCAGGGGTTCGAATTCACGCTGCAGACGCGGGTATTCATCGCCCAGGACCAGCACGACGACGAGAACGGCAGCCAGGCTGACTGAAATGGAAAAGCAGGACCCAAGGATAATCAAGGTGACTGCGGTCAAAGGACGCATAAATTAGTTTCCAATT
>CAZTQL010000055.1:0-16002 GCA_964615665.1 uncultured Woeseiaceae bacterium
CGAAATCACGCCAAAGAACATCCTGATGATCGGGCCAACCGGCGTCGGCAAGACAGAAATATCACGGCGTTTGGCGCGCCTTGCGAAAGCACCGTTTGTCAAAGTCGAGGCCACGAAGTTCACAGAAGTCGGTTACGTCGGCCGCGAGGTCGACAGCATCGTCCGTGACCTGATGGACGTCTCCATCAAGATGACGCGCGAAGACGAAATGTCAAAAGTGCGGCATCGCGCCGAGGACTCTGCCGAAGAACGTGTGCTTGACGCCTTGCTGCCACCACCGTCGCGGGGCGTTGGCGTCACACAGCACATCGAGAGCCCTCCGGCTGACAGTGACACACGGCAGAAATTTCGCAAGATGCTGCGCGAGGGCAAGCTCGATGACAAAGAGATCGAAATCGAGATTCAGGCTATGCCCGTTGGCGTTGAGATCATGGCGCCGCCGGGCATGGAAGAAATGACCAGCCAGCTACAGGGGATGTTCCAGAACCTGGGCGGCAATCGCAGCAAGACGCGCAAGCTGAAAGTAAAGGAAGCGTTTCGTCTTCTTACGGATGAAGAAGCGGCCAAGATGCTCGATGACGAAGAGCTGAAAACACAGGCTCTCGAGGCGGTGGAGCAGCACGGCATCGTATTCCTTGATGAAATCGACAAAGTGGCACGGCAGTCGGGTACGCAGGGCGCCGACGTGTCACGCGAGGGTGTGCAGCGCGACCTGCTGCCGTTGGTCGAGGGCTCCACGGTGAGCACGAAGTACGGCATGGTGAAGACAGACCACATCCTGTTCATCGCCTCCGGTGCATTCAACGTATCGAAACCGTCGGATCTGATTCCGGAGTTGCAGGGCCGCTTCCCGATTCGGGTCGAGCTCAAGTCGCTGACAACCGAGGACTTTGTGCGCATCCTGACGGAGCCCGATGCATCGCTGACGCTGCAGTACGGGGCGCTGCTGGGCACTGAGGAAGTATCGCTGCGTTTCGATAAGGATGGCGTCCGTCGTCTCGCCGAGGTCGCGTACCACGTCAACGAGAATACCGAGAACATCGGTGCACGCCGCCTGCACACGGTCATGGAACGCCTGCTGGAAACGGTTTCGTTCGAGGCCTCTGACAAAAGCGGCACGGAAGTTATCGTCGATGCCACTTACGTCGACGACCACCTGGCTGAGCTATCGAAGGACGAGGACCTCAGCCGTTACATCTTGTAGGATTCAGGGGTATCCTCGGCTGCCCCACTAACGACAGCAAAGCCCGCCATGGCCAAGCCACAGCAACCTGACGACACGACGCACTTCGGCTACCAATCCGTAAGTCCGGACGCAAAAGCCGGCTTGGTTCGCGACGTCTTTGACTCAGTCGCCAGCCGCTACGACATCATGAATGACCTGATGTCGGCAGGCATGCATCGGCTGTGGAAGCGCTTCACAGTTGCCCAGGCGGCGTTGCGGCCAGGCAATGTCGTTCTGGACCTGGCCGGCGGCACTGGCGATCTCGCACGCGCATTTTGCGGCAAGGTCGGTAAAGAGGGCCAGGTAGTGCTGGCCGACATCAACGCCGCAATGCTGCGTCAGGGGCGCCGCCGTCTCGTCGATGCCGGCGTTGCCGGCAACCTGTCGATCGCTCAGGTCGATGCGCAACAACTACCGTTCGCCGACCGCACGTTCGACTGTATCAGCATCGCTTTTGGCCTCAGGAACGTGACCGATAAAGACGCCGCATTGCGCTCCATGCTGCGCGCGCTGAAACCCGGCGGTAAGGCGATGATCCTGGAATTTTCCGCGCCCAACAAAGCCATCAAACCCGCGTATGACCTGTACTCCTTCAAGGTGCTGCCGACGCTCGGCAAACTGGTCGCTCAAGACGCCGACAGCTATCAGTACCTGGCCGAGTCGATTCGCATGCATCCGGACCAGGAAACGCTCAAGGCGATGATGGAAGATGCCGGTTTCGAACGCTGCCGTTATCACAATCTTGCCGCCGGCATCGTGGCACTGCACATTGGCTACCGGGTCTGACCGCGATGAATGCGCTCGAGGCCGTCCTGCAGCCGATTGCCAGGCTCCTGAACCGCAACATCCAGTCAACGACGCCGGCGCGCGAGCTGTGCGGCGAACTCGCCGGCACTGTGGTCGCCGTTCGCGTCAGCAAGACAGCCATCACCGCCTGGTTCCTCGTCCACGAAGATCGTCTCGACGTAACGACCGAAACGCAGGAGGATCCTGACTTCGCCATTAGCGGCTCTTTATTGACGCTCGCTCGCATGGCGGCAGACGGAGACACGCAGGCGCTGCGCGCCGGATCGCTGGAGATGACAGGCGATGCCGTGCTCGCCGAGAAGTTTCAACAACTGCTGGAATTCGCCAAGCCGGACTTCGAGGAAGAACTATCAGGTATCGTTGGCGATGCCGCCGCTTACCGCATCGGCGAATTTGCACGCGGTGTGAGCAAGTGGGGCGCCGAAGCTCGTACTACGATGGGAGACAACATTCGCGAGTACCTGCAGGAAGAAAGCCGCGACCTGCCAAGCCGCTACGAAATGGATCGCTTCACCGGGAACGTCGATGTGCTGCGTGACGACGTGGATCGGCTTGCGGCACGCATCCAGCGTTTGCGAAAAAGCTGATGGCCGGCAAGCACACACTGTTTCGTATGATCGCGATCCAGCGCGTGCTGGTGAAGTACAGTCTCGACGATATTATTCGCGAAACGCACCTGTTCCGCCCTTTACGCTTCCTGTTTTACCTCGCGCCGCGCGAGCGCGACCGCTCGGCGCCTCTGGGTGAGCGCATTCGCCTCGCACTCGAGGAACTGGGCCCCATCTTCGTCAAATTCGGCCAGGCCATTTCCACCCGGCGCGACCTGTTGCCTCCTGACATCGCCGACGAGCTCGCAAAGCTGCAGGACGCGGTACCACCGTTCCCGGCCGAGCAGGCGATAGCAATTGTTGAGTCTGCTTACGGGCAGACGGTCAGTGACGTTTTCCAGCGCTTCGACGTGACCCCGCTGGCCGCTGCCTCGATTGCGCAGGTGCATACGGCGCAGCTCAAAGACGGCAAGGAAGTTATCGTCAAGGTATTGCGGCCCGGCGTTCAGGAACGCATTGAAAGCGACCTCGCGGTGCTACGCATGCTCGCCAGGCTTGCCGATCGTTACTGGGAGCACGGCAAGCGCCTGAAGCCGCTCGAAGTCGTGGACGAATACGAACACACGATACTGGACGAGCTCGATTTGATGCGTGAAGCCGCGAACGCGGCACAGCTCAAGCACAATTTCGCTGACTCGGAAATGCTGTACGTGCCGGACATTTACTGGGACTACTGCCGCCCGGAAGTCCTCGTGCAGGAGCGCATCTTCGGCACACCCATCAGCGACATGGAGACGCTGCACGCCGCCGGCACCAACATAAAGGCGCTCGCCGAGAATGGCGTGGAGATCTTCTTTACCCAAGTGTTCCGCCACAATTTTTTTCACGCCGACATGCACCCGGGCAATATTTTCGTCATTACGACGGATCCTGATCGACCCAAGTACGCGGCCGTCGATTTCGGCATCGTCGGCACCTTGAGTCCGGATGACCAGCGCTACCTTGCCGAGAACTTTCTCGCGTTTTTTGATCGCAATTACCACCGCATCGCGAAATTGCATCTCGATTCCGGCTGGGTACCGGCGGGCACACGCGTGGACCAGCTCGAATCGGCAATCAGGACGGTCTGTGAGCCGATCTTCAACAAACCGCTGTCAGAAATCTCGTTTGCACAAGTGTTGATGCGACTGTTTCGTGTGGCGCAACGGTTTGACGTCGAGATTCAGCCGCAGATGATCCTGCTGCACAAAACCCTGTTCAATATCGAGGGACTGGGCCGCGAGCTGTACCCCGAGCTCGACCTTTGGAAGACCGCGCATCCGGTACTGAAGCGCTGGATGGACGAACAAGTGGGCGGCCGGGCGCTGTTGAAAGACGTACGTGACAACCTGCCGCAGCTGCGCGACGCGTTGAGAGAGTTACCTGCTGCCATACAAACCTTGAGCGAGCAGGCGGCGAACGGCAAGATTCATCTGAACCTCAAGTCGCCGGAACTCGAACGTATTCAGTCGCAGCTCGCCGAGCAGCGGCGCCAGCGCTATTGGCTGACCGTTGCAGGGGTAGGCATTATCGCGGCAACGCTGGTTCTCACCCTCGGAAATCTCCCCTGGCTGGGCTGGACATTGCTGGGCGCCGGCGTCGTCGCCGGAATAACCGCCAAATAACTCAAGAAATCGCTACGTAATCGCCGCAAAACCGCCAATCGGCGGTAGGTGTAATCCACAGCCGTTTAAATTGCCGAAACTGACATTTGTCAGTGTCGCGGGCAGTCGCCAACCGTAGGCTATGTTCAATGCCGGGGGTCTGCCTGTTTGTTCTGCAGCTTTAACCGGTTTCTTGAAAAATCCAAGAAAAACTAGGAGCAATACCATGAGAACGTTCAACAATTTGTTCAAGCTCAGTTGGACATTCCTGGTGGCCATTTTCCTGACGTTCGGCCTGGCCGGTTGCGAAGGCGACGACGGTTCGGATGGTGCAGCCGGTGCAGCCGGTACAGCCGGTTCAACCGGTCCGACAGGAAGTGATGGATCCGCCGGGACCGACGGTCTGGCCTGCTGGGATGTTAATGGCAACGGTGTAGGTGACGTTGCTGATGAAGATATCAACGGCGACGGTGTGGTTGACGTCAGTGACTGTGCTCCTGGCTCCGATCCAGTTGCAGCCGCCATCGATATGGCCGCAGCTGAATCCTGCTCGGTATGCCACGACGGTATTGGTGGAGACCACCAGGCGATCTATGACGGCTATGTAGACGCGACTGCGTTCGAAATGACCTTTACCAATTTGACGGCGGTTGAGACCGGACCGGGCACGGGCGTATTCGACGCGACTCTTGAATTTACAATTCTCAAGGACGGTGTGCCATTCACTGATTTCGATGGGCTGGACCAGAAGCGATTCTATGTAAGCGACTATGACGGTGCCGCAGAAGAGCATCTGTACGCGTTCCTTGGCCTGGGTGGTACCGTAATGGTCACGGACGGTAACTACGAAATGACAAGAGCTGGCTTGCCCTTTGATCCGACGGCGAACGGCCAGGTCTATGGTTACATCGCTCAAGGTCCGTTGCTGAGTGTTGATCACGGGGTTGGAAGCGAGATACCGGCAGGTTCCCACGTGCATCTTTATGAAGATGTTGTGAACACTGGATTGGCCTTTGGCGATGCCGCCACTTATGTGTCAGCAGCCAATGTAACCGGTTGTGAAAATTGCCACGGCGCACCCTACCTGAAACATGGTTTTCGGGGCGCCACAATGGCCGGAATGCCAGACTTTGCAGCATGCAAGGTTTGCCACAATGATGCCGGCGATGGTTCTCACATTGACTGGCAGTACATGGTCGACGATCCAACCGGCTGGGCAACTGGTGTCGTACCAACGGCAGACTACTCTTACAAACGCTCTGTCATGAACGACACTCACATGTCGCATGCGATGGAGTTCCCGTATCCGCAGTCAATGGCAAACTGCTCGACCTGCCATGAAGGCATGGTTACCGACGTGCTGGACGACAGCAATTTCACGGCTGAGACCTGCAAGAGCTGTCACTCTGTTCAGGGCATCAACGCGAACCCTGGTGATGATTACTACCAGGGCAACCGGGCACCGTCCCTTGCTTATCTGTGGAGTCCCGAAGGCGGTTTGAACACCTCGGACGATCTTGCCGGCTTCCATGCAGTTCCACTTGCCTCTGGCTCTGAGACAGCCTGCACAGTCTGCCATGGTCCTGGTGGTTTCCCGGGCTTCACCGCTTACCACAGCGGCTATGACGCTTCGATCTACGATGCCACCGGCGCGAAGTATGCCGAGATGGCCGCGAACGCGGTTTCGATCGACGATATTGCGCTCGATGGCAACCTGCTGACGGTTAACTTCAGTGTACCGAATGCAGACATCGTTCCGGAAGTGCTCATTTCATTCTACGGCTGGGATAGCAAACATTTCATCGTTGGCTCGCATGAAAGAGATGGAAACCCGGCATGCTCGGGCTTCCGTCCTGGGTGCAAGATGGAATACACGCCAGAGAGTTCCGGTGGCAGCGCCAATCCGTTATTCGCGGAAGACGCAGCCAGCGTACCGGGTGACTGGATGGTCACGCTGGATGTGGCGGCCTTGCAGTTAACCAAGACCGACGACATTCCGACCTTGATCGCCGATGGCGTCATCAAGAAAGTGGAAGTCACGGTAACGCCTGAGCTCGCACTTGGCGACACAGATGTCGTACTGAAAGCTGTCGACGAAACCTTTGATCTGAGCGCCGGCACATTGGTTGCCGACTACTTCAAGGGCGCCAACTCGACGGTCGAGGTTGAAAAGTGCAACCTCTGCCACGACGCGTTGGCCAGCAGCTTCCATGATGGCAGCGGCAGGGCCGGCGACGGCATCGAAGTGTGCAAGAACTGCCACACGACGACCTTTGGTGGAAGTCACCTCGAGATGGCCTCGCGCGCAATCGACTCCTATACGCACGCGATCCACTCATTCCAGGACTTCGATATCGGCGATACGTTTGAGACCTTTGATCCTGTACTCGCGAAGCGTTATGACCAGCACATTCACCATGTCTTCCCGAACTTCACGATTCGTAACTGTGAAGCTTGCCACCGGGATGGCACGTACGATGTGCCTGATCAGTCGCAGTCGATGCCTGGTTTGTTGTCGGCGTCTGACGAAGTCGCGACCTGGTACGACCTGGTCGATGGCCTCGCCGTTGAAAACGCTGGCGGCAGGGCGATCGGGACGGTCCCGGAAGCAGTCACCGGTCCTGCAGCACGGGCCTGCGGCGGCTGTCACAAGGCACGCCTGATCAGGGACGATGCGGCTGGTGATCTTGCTGCGTTGGATGCTCATACCGAAGCGTTCGGTACCTATGTCGAAAACGACGAAGATGACGCAGTTACCTTCGGCATCATCGACAAGATCATGAGTATGTTTGAGTAATACAGCAGTTTGAGGTGGGCTTCGGCCCACTTCGTTTTCCCCTTGGTATTGGTGAGTTAGTTAGTTACCAGAACCAAATTGGGCGCCCTTCGAGGGCGCCCTTTTTTATGCGCCGGGCTGGCGTTACCATGCAGGTGCTGACCGCGAGAGCGGCGTAAAGAGTCGGAACCCCCGAAATGCTGCAAGGCCTGGCCAGGTTGATATTGCGCGTCGGCGGCTGGACGCCTGTGGGTGGCATACCCGATGCGCCCAAAGCGGTGATCATTGCCGCGCCACATACCTCCAATTGGGACGGCGTCTGGGCGCTGGTGTACAAAGTCGCGATTGGCGCCGAGATTCACTTCTTCGGGAAAAAGTCGCTGTTCTGGTTTCCGCTGAGTTCGCTGCTCCGATGGCTCGGCGTAATTCCGCTGGATCGCGCACGCGCCGGCTCCGCTGTGCAGCAGGCTATCGATATGTTCAAGGAGCAGGACAGCTTCTATTTTGGTCTCGCACCCGAAGGCTCACGCACGAAAAAACCCGGCTGGAAGTCCGGCTTTTATCGCATTGCCCAAGGCGCCGGCGTGCCTGTATACATGGGTTTTCTCGATTTTCAGAATAAGCGCGTAGGCATTGGAACGGGGTTTCACCTGAGCGGCGATCAGGAGGCCGATCTCGAGATCATTCGAGACTTTTACGCAGGCGTTCAGGGCCGCTGGCCCGAGAAAACCAGCCCGATCAAATTCACAACGCCATAGAATGCCCCCATGCCGACAAGCCCTGACACGCGTGCTCACCGTACCATTCGAAGTTTTGTACGACGCACCGGCCGGCTCACGCCGTCGCAGCAGCGCGCACTGACGGAGCTCTGGCCGCAATTTGGCATTGACTTCACGGCGGCGTTGCTCGACTTCGACGCGCTGTTTTCAAGGCGCGCACCGCGGGTTCTGGAAATCGGGTTCGGTAATGGCGATACACTGGTACAGCAGGCCGCTGAAGACCCCGCTGTCGATTTTATTGGTATCGATGTGCACGAGCCGGGCGTGGGCCATTGCATGCTCAAAGCGCGCGAAGCCGGGATCTCGAACCTCCGGCTCGTGCAGCGTGACGCGATTGAGGTGCTCGAGCAGCAGATACCTCCGCTGTCACTGCACCGCATCAACATCTACTTCCCGGACCCGTGGCCAAAAAAGCGCCACCACAAGCGTCGTCTGATCCAGCCAACGTTCCTGCAGCTGATTCACGGTCGCCTGGCAGCGGATGGCGCACTGCACATCGCAACCGATTGGGCCAACTACGCCGAACACATCGATGAGGTGCTTGCGGACTCGCCGCTGTTCAACAGCGATGAGCGCCGCGAACACGACGGCGAGCAACCGCTCGATCGGCCGAGCACCAAGTTCGAATTACGAGGTTTACGAAAAGGGCACCGCATCACCGACTGGCGCTTCATCAAACACTCCGCATAACCATCATTAATCGCTACGGAGGTGGCGGCGATCACGGGGAATATCTCGCTTACTCCGCGCTGACGCGAAGTCGCTTCGCAAGATTTCCCCGCACTCGCCGCCGCGATGCTCGCCGTGTCGTTTGAGGCGAGCGGACAAGATGTTCGTTGGCGAGACATAAAGCGAGCGCAGCGAGACAGTCCGCCAACGAACATGTTGGCCGATCGCCGTGATCGTCGCCGCTGCGGCTATGGAAAGGGGGGGGTAGAGGTCGTTACATACTGGTGGGGCCGGTGACATAGATGATGCCGTCACGGGTCGTGACGTCCACCTTTCGTAAAGAACCCCCGGAGCCAGGACCGGCGAAACAGTGGCCGGTGTCAATCTGGTAGGTAGCGCCGTGCGATGCGCAAATGATCGCAGTCTTGTCTTTTGTGAGGAACTTGTTCGGCGACCAGTTCAGCGGATGGCCCACGTGGGCGCAGAAATTCTGGTACGCGTACACGCCGTCGCCCTGCCGTACGACAAAACCCCGAAAGGGCCAGTCACCCTCCCCGATCTCGAATTCACGACAGCCGGGATCATCGAGTTCGTCGAGCTTGCCGACGACGACTTCCTGCTCCGCCGCGCTCAAATTTCTGCCTCATTCCACGGTGCGACCTTGAAAAGCAACAGCATTCCGGGTACCGCGAGGACCGTACAAATGAAAAAGAAGTTCGTCCAACCCACTTGTTCGACAACCACACCAGTGACAGCGTTGGCGAATACTCGTGGCACTGATGCGAGTGCCGTGAACAAGGCGAGCTGCGTTGCAGCAAATGCCGGATTGGTCGTGCGCGCCATGAAAGCGATGAGCGCCGCGGAACCGAGGCCGACGCCAAGGTATTCGAACGCGACAACAACGCCGAGCATCCAGGGATTAGCGCCGATTTCAGACAGTGCGGCAAAACCGAGGATGCTGATGATCTGCACAACGCCGAACAACCACAGCGCTCGATTGATCGACAGCTTGACCATCACAAACCCGCCCACCATGCCACCGACGATCGCTGCAATCAGCCCCGCCGTCTTCGCGATGGCGCCGATTTGGGTCAGCGTGAAGCCGACATCAATAAAGAACGGCGATTGCAGGGCTGTCGCCATATTGTCACCGAGCTTGTAGAGAAACAGGAATGCGAGCACAAGCAATGCCGGTTTGAGGCCGGATCTGCCGATGAATTCCCGGAACGGTTCGATGACGGCGTCGCGCATTGTCTTCGGTGGCGTGGGGTCAGCGATAGCTTCCTTGATGACCAAAGTCATGACGATGCCAACGAGCATGAACAGCGCAATAATCACGAACACAATGTGCCAGTCGAAATGATCGGCGAGAATAAATCCCAGGGCACCCGGCACCAGCCCTGACAATCGATACGCCTGTACGTGAATGGAGTTGCCGAGCCCAAGCTCTACGTCCGGTAGCAGCTCGCGGCGATAGGCATCGAGAACGATGTCCTGACTGGCGCTGAAGAACGCAACCGCGACGGACAGGTACGCAACGGTCCACAGCGACAGGTCCGGCTTGATGTAGCCCAGCATGCCCATCGACAGCAGCAGGGCGACCTGTGTCACAAGCATCCAGCCGCGACGGTGCCCGAGGAAAGGCAGCGTGAAGCGGTCCATGACCGGCGACCACAGGAATTTCCACGTAAAGGGAAATTGCACCAGTGCGAAGAACCCGATCTCCGCGAGCCCCACGCCTTCGACTCGCAACCAGCCGGGAACAAGTTGGAACAGCACGTAAAGCGGCAGCCCGGACGTAAACCCGGTAAAGACGCAAATCAACATGCGTCGATTCAGGACCGCTTCTTTGAGGGATTCCCGCCGGCTGCGGTCCTGGTTTACGTCAGTCTCCATGGACCCAATCGTAGTCCATTATCAACGGCGCATGATCCGAGAAACGCTGTTCCTTATAAATTTCCGTTCTCGTCACACGATCACTGAGACCCGGCGTCACGACCTGGTAGTCGATGCGCCAGCCCACGTTTTTGTCCCAGGCGCGGCCACGATTCGACCACCAGGTGTACTGGTCGGGCAGCTGCTCTATCGCTCGAAACGCATCGGTGTAGCGATGTTTGCCAAACACCTCGTCCAACCAGGCGCGCTCTTCAGGAAGAAAACCGGAATTCTTGCGATTGCCGCGCCAGTTCTTCAGATCGATTTCGTGATGCGCAATATTCCAGTCGCCACAAATAACGGTTTCGGCACGACGACGCTGCAACTTCTTGAGATGGTCGGTAAAGCTCGCCATGCAGCGGTATTTCGCCGCCTGACGCTCTTCACTGGACGATCCTGAGGGTAAATAGAGCGACACAATATTGATGCCGCCGAGCTGCACCTCGAGGTAACGACCTTCCGCGTCAAACTCAGGATCACCATAACCACGTACGACCTTTTTCGGCTCGTGCCGCGTGTAAATAGCGGTGCCGCTGTACCCTTTTTTCTCGGCATCCTCGTAGTAGCAGTGATAGCCCGCGGGCGAAAACACCGCATCGGTCAACTGGTGTACTTGCGCTTTGGTCTCCTGAATGCAGACGACATCGGCCGCCTGGCCATCCATCCAGTCAAAAAACCCCTTGCGAGCTGCTGCTCGAATGCCGTTGGCATTCAGACTGATAACGCGAAACAAATCGAGCCTCCTATGTCATACTTTGCGGCGCCGCGGACATGATACAGAAGAGCCATTGCATGCGTGGGTACAAGAGAGAATTCATCGAACTAGCGTTGGAATTGGGCGTGTTGCGCTTCGGCGAATTCACGTTGAAGTCCGGTCGCGTCAGTCCGTACTTCTTCAATGCTGGTCTTTTCAACACCGGTTACGCCGCCGCCAAACTCGGGCGATTTTACGCGGCCGCGATTGCCGAGTCCGACGTGCGCTTCGACATGCTTTTCGGGCCGGCTTACAAAGGCATTCCACTCGCCACGTTGACTGCAGCGTCGCTCGCCGAGCAGCACGATATCGATGTGCCTTACTCTTTCAATCGCAAGGAGGCGAAAGCACACGGCGAAGGCGGCAGCATCGTTGGCGCGCCGCTGTCAGGCGATGTGCTGATCGTGGACGACGTGATCACGGCCGGCACGGCGGTGCGCGAGGCCTATCAGATTATCGCGGCCGCCGGCGCCCAGATCGCGGGCCTCATTATCTCGCTCGACCGCCAGGAACGCGGCCAGGGACCCTATTCCGCCGTGCAGGAACTGAAACAATCGCTCGGAATTCCGGTCATTAGTATTGTGCAGCTGGATGATCTGATCGATATTCTCGAGGAGTCCAGTGAGTACGAGCGTCATCTGGACCCCGTGCTCGCCTACCGCCGACAATACGGGGTAATCTCATAAGTGCTTGATTTTTGGAACAAGCTCGATGGTTTACACACCAAAAAGTGGGGGTTAAGCTTGCATAACGAGAACCAGTCCCGGTCGTAACCCATTCTTTGCTGGCATATTCACATGATGCATAAATCCATTCCGATACTTTTGCTCGCCCTGGGCGTTGCTGGTAGCGCCCTGGCGCAGGAAGCAAGGGTCTATAAATGGGTGGATGAAGACGGCATCACGCACTACGGCGACAGCATCCCGGTGGAATACGCCGAACTTCCGAAAGAGGTCATCAACGATCACGGTGTGGCTGTCGAACATCTCGCGGGCAAGAAAACCGAAGAAGAGCTGGAGGCTGAACGCCTGGAGGAGGAGCGCCTTGTCGCCATCGAACTGCAACGACGCGCTGACCGTGCGCTGCTCGCAACGTATCTTTCGGTCGACGAAATCCTCTTGCATCGCGACCGCAGGGTAGAGCTTTTCCAGGCGCAGGCGCGTGTGACCGAGCTGTACCTGCGCAACCTGGACCGGCGTATGGGCAATCTGCGGACAGAGGCGGCCAGCTTCCAGCCCTACAGCGAAGATCCCGACGCACCGATGATCGACGAAGAGTTGGCCGGAGAACTGCGCAAGACCAAAGGCATCATGGCCCGCCACGAGCGTAACCTCGACAAGTTCCGCGCTGACGAGCAACAGATCATTGCCCGCTTCGATGGCGATATCACGCGATTCAGATTATTGAAGGGTATCGACAACTAGCGCGAGTTATCAACGGGTTCCGGAATGTCCGAAACCACCGGCACCCCTGTCACTTTCCGCAAACTCCTCAACCACGTTGAACGCGACCTGCTCAACGGCCACGAAGACCATTTGTGCGATGCGCTCCGCCGGCTGAATTTCATAGCTTTTTGAGCCGCGATTCCAGCACGAGATATACACCTGCCCCTGGTAGTCCGAGTCGATCAGTCCGGTCAGGTTACCCAGCACGAGACCGTGCTTGTGACCAAGACCGGAGCGCGGCAGCAACACGGCGGCCAGCGACGGATCAGCAACATGAATCGCCAACCCTGTCGGCACAAGCACTGTTTCACCCGGCGATACCTGTAACGGCGCATCGATGCAGGCCCGCATGTCCAGGCCGGCTGAGCCGTCGGTTGCGTAGTGCGGCAGCGGTATCGTGTCACCGACACGTGGGTCGAGAATCTTGAGTTCAATGGGGCGCAAGTGTTCGTGTCCTTTTGTGGCTGACGGCAGCATAAGAGTGTTCCGCCGGCAGTTCAACGCAGTTCGGCGCTTTATCCTGTGATGCTGGCGAGATTAAGCGATTGCGAGCAGGGCCGGTGCGCAGCGATTATTCCTCGGTGGATATCGACAACTCACGATCCGACGTTGAATTGCTGAGCACATTGCTCGGTGTAAGGGAAGGTCAGGGTGCGGGGCTCGCAATCGCCGCCGGGTTGTTGCACCGCTTCGGCAGCTTACGCGCGCTGCTACATGCTAGCCGCGCCGAATTGCTTCGCTGTCCGGGCATTGGGCCGTCTCGTTCGCGAGCCATTCGCACGCTACCCGAACTCGCCCGCCGTTATTTCAGCGAATCCCTGCCGACTGGCACGGTAATCCGCAGCCCCATCGACACCGAGCTCTTTCTGAAATCACGCTTGCGACATCTGGATCACGAACTTTTCTGCTGCCTGTTTCTGGACAACCGTCATCGTGTCATCCGCTTTGAGGCACTCTTTCGCGGCACGATTGATGGCACCTCGGTCTACCCAAGGGAGGTGGTCAAAGAAGCGCTGGCTGTTAGTGCTGCGGCGGTGATTCTCGCGCATAATCATCCTTCCGGTGTCGCTGAGCCCAGCCAGGCGGATGAGCTCATCACGCGAAGACTAAAAGCGGCCCTGGAACTGGTTGATATTCGCCTGTTGGATCACCTGATCATTGGCGACGGGCGCGCCACGTCGCTCGCGGGCCGGGGGCTTATTTAGCAGAGGAATGAACTTATGCGAGATTCGGAGGCCATTTTTGTCGCCGATAGCTGTATTGGTGGCCTGTCAGTGGTCAATGCCCTGTGGCGTTCGGGACGATCGGATGACGCGGTCTTTTTGGCGGATTACGCGGTCAACCCGCTCGGCATGAAAAGTGATGTCGAGATCGCTGCCGTGGTTAATGATTGGCTCGGATTGGCGGAACAACACGCAAATACATTGCTGATTGCGTGCAACACGTTATCAATCCGCTACCACCAGTTACTTCGATCTGCGGCACCACCGTCCGGGTTGCAGCAGATCGTGTCGATGGTCGATTGTTTTGACGCGATGGTGAAGGCCGAGGCCGATCGCCTCGCGAACAGGAAAGTCCTGATCATCGGAACAGCGTTCACTACGAGCCAGATGGTTTATCCGGAGATTCTGAGCACCGCGATCCCAGGCGTTCAAGTTAACTCGATGGCCGCTGCCGCACTGGAACGGGCTATTGCGCGATTCGAGCCGTGGGAAAGTGCCGGCAGCTCTGCACTCTCCGATGAACTTCGACGGGCCATTGAAAACACCGATGTCGTCGTGCTCGCGTGTACGTGCTTCCCCCTGGTCCGGGCCAGGCTGGAGTTGCTGTTCCCGCAGGTGCTTTTTCTCGATCCCGCCGAGACCTGCGCGGAACTCCTGAACAAGAGCGCCCCGAATCAGGGCAGGACGCTGCAACTCAAGGTCACGGGCAATACCGTCGCGCCTTCACGCGTTACAGAATTCGCAAAATCCTATTTGGGCGACGCCTGCCGCGTTTCTTGACGAGCCTGCTCGCCACCGGTCCATCGATCGACCAGCACGGCGGCTGATGCCTGTGCCAGCAGGTTGACGCCTGAGCGCATCATGTCGGGAATACGATCGATGCCCAGTATGATTGCGAGCCCTGCTACCGGCACCCCGACCACATCCAGCGCCGGGGCCAGCGTAACCACGGACGACGAGGGCACGGGAGCGACCGTCAGCGATACGAGAAACGTCGCAAACACTGCCGCACCGATTGTAGCGGCGGGTATCGGCACGTCATACAGGTAGGCCAGGAAGACGATTGCGGCACCCTGGAACAGCGCACTGCCTGGCCGGTGCATCGACGCGCCGAGCGGCACGAGCAGATCGGCAATAGTCGTCGACACTCCGAGCTTCTTGGTCTCCTCGAGCGTGACCGGTATGGCCGCGGCCGTGCTGGTTGTCGACACTGCGACGGACACGGCGCCGAAAGTGCCTGTCAGGTATCGGAACGGGCCGATGCGGCCTACGAAGTACATCAGCGGTAGCGTCACAACTATGAGGAAGATGACGAGGCCGACGAAAACGCAAATGATGAAGATGCCGAGTGACTCCACGAGATTCCAGCCGAGTTTCGCCGTGACCGGCGCAGCCAGGCCGAACACCCCGATGGGTGCCGTGTAGAGAATCCACCAGACGAGTTTGATCAGTGCCGCACTACCGTCTTCAGCGAGGTTGATCAGCCGCTCGCGACGTTCTGCCTGCAGCGTCCCGGTCGCCGCCGCAACCAGCGCTGTGAAAACGATCAGCGGCAGTATCGCCCCGCTACTCGCTGCCGCAAACGGATTCGCAGGGACCAGCGAAACTATAAAATCCACGATGCTCTGTAATTCGGGAACGGTTGTTGCTTCTGTCTGCGGCATCTCTATCTCGCTCGCAAAACGCAGGCCGAATTTCATCGTTGCCATACCGATGGCGATCGCGGGAATCAACGAAATCCAGTAGAAAGCAATTGTCATGCCACCGATGCGGCCGAGTTTGCGCGGGTCGCCGAGCCGGGCGACGCTCGAGAAGATCACGGTAACAATCAGCGGTATGACAACCATGCGAACCGCATTCACGAAGATCGCGCCGAACGGTGCGGAGCCTTCCGCAATTGCCATCAGCCATTCGTTACCGGTCGCGGCTGCACCAAGACCGACGATCAGTCCGAGGACGAGCCCCGCAGCGATAGCTAAATGCAGCATTTACCGACTCCCGAGTCTTATGGACGACAGCGCAAACCATAGCATCACCGGCGCGAGATTGAATCGCAAGCACCGCTCGGTGCTGCCGATTGGTACACTTCGACTGCGAACACGACCCCATTAATCAATGCCCGGAACGTTGCATGAAAAAACTTACCGCTAGCCTCGTATCGCTGTTGTTTGTTGCGGCCTGCGCTACTGGTCCGCAAG
>CAZTQL010000056.1:0-7336 GCA_964615665.1 uncultured Woeseiaceae bacterium
GCGTCGCGGCCTTCGAATACGACGGCCACCCGAAGACCCTTTTCCTGTACCCACGTCTGAAGGTGACAGAGCTCAGCCTGTAATTTTTTGAGCTCTTTATCGAACTTGCTCTCTGACAATCTACGTGCCGGTTCGGATTCTTTTGATTTTCCCTTTGCCATGTTGCCGTGACCTCGTTCTGATTATTTGCATATTGTCGCCGGGGTTACGAATGCCGAGTATCCGGATTTCGTCATTTATTCAATTATTTTTGGCAGAGGAGGGCGCCTGTTCCGAAAATCGCCAGGTTTGGCCAAAGAACGTTTAGATACTGACGTCCTCAGGAATCGTCGGGGTCGCCTTCCCAGACCGGGATCTCGCCAGATTCGAGGGCTTCGAGGATCGCCTCGCAGTAGTTATCTTTTGCCAGGTACCGATCCCAGGCGCCTTGGGCAAGAATGGAGAGCCCGCCGGTCAGCACGGCAACTGTGCCCGAGAGGATTCCGCGTTTTGTATCGATGTTCAGCGCCGGCGATGCCAGTGTGCCGCCTAGTTTGACATACGGATTGATGAGGCTGCTCAAACTGATCCCGATTCCCTCGCGCTGCTTAATGCGGAACGAAAAATCCAGCGCTTCTGTGGCGAGGTTCAGACTACCAACGCTCGCGATCGACAGTTTGTCAGTTTGCAGACCGACAGCCCGTCCCCTGGCGACGCCGTCAACAATATCAAGAACAAGGAAGCCACATTCCAGTGGGGTGTACTTTGATTCCTTGGCAAACGGGTTTATGGCGGAGAACAACTGCGCCCCCATGTCGCGCAGGAGAAAGCCCGTAAAGTCATTCTCGATATCTCCTTCGCCAAGGAGCAGACTGATCGAGCCGTCGGCGCTGGCTGCCAAGTCGCGGATCGTCGCTCCGCTTGCGGCAAGTTTCAGTTTCAGGTCCTTCGGCGGCCGATCGATCGGATTGCCCTCAGCGTCGGTCGGCGGTCTGAGCCTGAATTGACTGGCTAGAGCACTTGCTGCTATTTCCGCGTTTTCCTCATCGGTTCGAACGAGGTCAAATGTCCCCGCCAATGTGCCGCCGTGGGTCATCGACACCCGACTTGAGTCCAGGTGCAGCTCATCGTTTTCGATGACCAGCTTGAGTTCGACGTCGCCAACGTCGGCATAGCCTGTCTCCAGGTGTTTCATGTGGAGTATCAGATCGACGTCAGCGAAATCCAGCACTTGTAGTGGCAGCGGTGTATCGGGGATCAGGCGGTCATCTGTGACTTCGTCCTTTGGCAGCTCGGGGACTTCATCTTCTTGGCCGACGAGTTCAGTCAGGTTGAGTTTCTCGGACTCGAGTCGGCCCGTGATTCGCAATTTCGGGCCGATATCCAGGGTCAGGTGGCCGCTCAGGTCGTTGTCACCAACTTCTGCAACAAAATTATCGATAGCGTATGAATCGCCGGAGCGCTTCAATGCACCCTCCAAACGATAGGCCTCGGCGGGCAGATTCTGAACGTCGAATGCCCGCCCGATTCTTGCCAGGTTCGGCCCGGCTATGCGCAGCTCGAAGTCTGAGTCGGTCAACTCGGCGCTGGCCGGCACGGTGCCGTCGAACCATGCGCGGGTTTCGGCGATTCGAAGATCGATCTCTTCGAGCACGATGTCGGTCTCGCTGAATCGCATGCCGCCCGTGACGGAGTAGGGGAGTGGCACTTCAATGCCGCTGTCCGGCCGAAAGGGACGTAGATCGGGACCCGACATGGCGAATTCGATGTCGATGCCGGCGGGGTTGGAGAAATCCCCCAGGTCACCGTTCATTTCCATCAGTGAATCGCCGATCCGAAGTTTCCACGGGTCGACGAACCAGTTAGCGCCGATCTTCGAGAATGAACCGCCCATTTCGAAATCACTCGCAGGTATCGACTCAGTGTCGTCGAGCTCACTGAGCAATTCTGCGAAGCGGCGTGCGTCCGGACCCGTGACGAACGTGGTCACCCGCAACCCATCAAGTGACGGCAGCACGCCGGTAGTGCCGTCCAATGTACCGCGTGCGTCATCGATATTGTATGTGACGTTCGACAACTGGAATGTGCCGTCAGATTCGACAATCGTGCCATCGAGTTCAAACGGAACGGCCGGGAGCGCGACGTTCAGCCAGGGCTCCATCAATGCCTGCAGGTCCTCGCCGCGCAGGCTGATCGATAGGTTCATCCCTTCGAGATTCGGCAGGATCCCGGAAGTACCCGTCAATACAACGCTGGCATTCGTAAGTTCGAAGTTCAGGTCTTCGAACACAAAACCATCCCCCGCGTTGCTGATTTGCGTGTTCAGGGAGTAAGGCTCCGCAACGAGGTCGGGCCCGACCCATGACCCGGCAAGCTGATTGATATCGGGTCCTTTCGCCGTCACCGCGATATCAAGCCCGCTCATACCGGCCGTCGCCGGCAGATTTCCTTCGAGTGTCAGTTCGTGTTCGCCGAGGTTTGCAGTCAGTTCGCGCAATCCGGGGTGCTGTAATCCGCCGACGGCGATCGCCTGCAGTTCGAATGCGCCAGACGGTATCCGGTCGGCGAGGTTCGAAGGCAGAAAATCGTGAATCTCCGGGCCGCTTGCGAATAGCGACACGCTGGCATCGGGATCGGCGTCGCTCGACGCCAGTCTGCCATCCACTTCCAGGCGCGTATCGTCAACCGAAACGACGATCGACCGCAGCTCGAGGATATCGCCGGCAAGAGTCATGTCACCGTCAATCGCAAATTCCGTGGCCGGCAAAAAGCCGGCGCCGAACAGTTTGCCGATCGCCTGCACGTTCGGCCCGCGTAGGTCCAAAGCAAGATCACCTGTGCCAATCGTGCGCAGTGACTCAGTGCGCCCGACGATATCGGTGGTCAGATCACCGAATGCACCCTCGACCCGCAGATCGATGCCCTCCGAACTCTCAGTCAGGTCAGCCGTGATGTCGACGGGCCCGCGTGCGAGCGGTGGCAGCCCGAATACAGAGAGGACTCGTTCCGCAAACGGGCCTCGCATCGCCACGTGAATTTGTGGACCTTCGGCAGAGAAAAGATCGCGAAAAGAACCCTCGGTTGTTGCAAGAAATTTACCGATAGTGACCTGCGCCTCCCAGCGCGCATCGTAGCCGTCGAGCAGGGCCTGCAGCGGCCCTACGAAGCCGTCGGCACGAATCGGTAAGTCGTCCAAGGCGCCCGAAAGATCCATCCTGAGTAAATCACTCTCATCTGCGGCCAGTTTGGCATCGCTGACGGTAATGTTGCGGGGCGCATCGAGCCACCCCTGTCCGTAAGTGACACTGACCCGCTGCAGGTGTGCCTGCTGCAGCCACAACGGTAGCTCGAGCGGCTCGCGCGATTCATCGTCGTCGGGAACGGTCGGCGCGTCGCCGAAAGTCCATGACGACTGCAGCGTGTCAGGCTGCTTCTCGACGTGCAGCGTCAGGCCCTCGACCTCGAGGTTCAGAACCTCAATCGGACCGGACAACAGCGACCAGGTGTCGACACTCACAACCACCCGTTCCAATTCGACGATATTCTCAGCCGTGCCCCAGTCGGCGTTCGCCAGGCGCACGTCCTCGGCCACGAGATCAACCGTCTTGCCGATCGACGGCTCGAAGCGTCCGGCAATGACGAACTGGCGGCCGGTGGTTTCGCTGACGTAGTTTTCGAGATTACTTTTGAAACGACCCAGGTCGATTGTGAACAATAGGACGATCGCTACGCCGATCAGGACAAGCACAGAGGAGACGGCTATGAGTATGCGGCGTGCCCAACGCGTTCGGGTCGTCACTGTTGTGTTGCCATAGGTCATTGCCGTAATGTTGCCGGAATTAGATTTTCGGTTAAACTGGGCCGGAGATTGGAGCGCCGCAGGCTGTGGCGACATACGGGAGAATAACATGATCAAGAGTTTGCTAACGCTGATGCTCGGCCTTTGCCTGACCGCATCGGCCTTCGGCCAAAACAACGATTTTCTGAGCGATTACTCGCTGCTCGAGGACACGGGAAGGGACTTCGTCACGAAGTTGTACCGGGTCCCCAACGCCGTGCAGCGGACGGCCGACTACAAAGCGGTCCTCGTCGATCAGCCGGAAATCTTCATCGCGGCAGATTCGAAATACAAAGGAGCCAAAGGCGATCAGCTGAAGGCGCTCGCGGATGTCGCGCGGCTTGCAACCATAGAGCGGCTCGAGGCTGGCGGCTTCAACATCGCAGACGAGCCGGGCCCTGACGTCATTTATATGCGCTGGGCCATTACCGACCTCTATCTGAAGAAAAAGAAAAAGGGCTTTCTCGCCTACACCCCGATAGGCTTTGTTGTCCACGCGACCAAAAATGCAGCCACACGCGACCTGTGGAAAAAGATCGACATTGCCGAACTCAGCCTGGAGATCGAGCTCTCCGATATGGTTACGGGTGAGGTACTGGCCGCCGGCATGACCGGCCAGCAGGGAATGCGCAAGCAAAAAGGCGAGAAAGCGCAGATCGTCTCCTGGCAGGATCTGGACGCGCTGTTTAGCACGGTCGGGGAGCGGCTGCGCTGCAATCTGTCCAATGCCAGTCTCTCGGAGGAAGCGTGGGAAAGCTGTTCCGAAATCTGGATCGAGGCCGAGGTTCCGGAGAAGAAGTGAGCAATGTTGGCGGCGGGGTGTTCAAATCCCTCGACGGTGCTCTTCTGCTGATCGTTACATTGTCGCCGGCATTGGCCGGCGACATCGTCGCTGGCTTTCCCGCCTCGTAGTCGATTACCCGACAGGAATATCCAGATATGAAAATAGTCCCACGAGGTGTCGTGTTCGCGGCAGCATTGGCTCTGGTCGTCGCAGTCTTGCCGAGCGCTGCGCAGGATACGGCTAGCACCGAAACTGTCGCACGGCCGGATCCGATTACGTTTCCCCGGACGTTAGAGAGCGAAGCGGGTGTTGTGGTCGTCCACACGCCGCAAATCGATACGTGGACGGACTTTGCAGCGATTGACGGGCGCATTGCAATCGAAGTGACGCCGGCCGGAGAACAGGAACCGGTGTACGGCGTCGCCGAGTTCACAGCGGACACTGATCCTAACCTTGAGCTGCGTGTTGTCGCGATTGAGAATATAGAGATCACAGTCACGAGCTTTCCGGTCCCCGATCCGGCGCGGCGGGAACAACTCGATGCCATCGTTCGAGCAACGGCGCAGTATCGTACGCAATACGTGCCGCTTGACGTGATCCTGACCTACATCGCCCCGAATGCGCCTGTGGCCGACGAGGAGGGTCTGTCGTTCGAGCCGCCGCCCATTTTTTACTCGAGCACGCCGGCGATCCTGGTCATGACCGACGGTGAGCCGCTGTACGCGCCACTGCCGGACACGAAGCTCGAGTATGTGGTGAACACCAACTGGGACCTGTTTCGCTACAAGGAAAAGGAGTGGTACCTGCGCAACGACTACCGCTGGCTGAAGAACAAGCAGCTGAGCGGTGAGTGGGAGTACGACAAGCGCTTGCCGGGCGATTTCAAGAAGCTGCCGGATGACGGCAACTGGACCAAGGTGAAAGCCGCGATGCCGCCGACAAAAGGCGACGACGAGCCGCCCACGGTCTTCATCAGCGATCGGCCCGCAGAGCTGATCGTGACGGACGGACAACCCAGCTCTCAAACCGTTGGTGGACCAGGACTCTCATACGTGACGGACACCGAGAGCGACCTGTTCAGCTATGGGAGCAAGTTCTACTACCTGGTGTCCGGGCGCTGGTTCCGTTCCCAGTCGTTGCGCGGACCGTGGGAGCACGTCAAGGAGCTTCCCGAAGTATTCGCGACGATCCCGCAGGATCATGAGAAAGCGCATGTCCTGGTTGCGGTACCGAATACCGATGAAGCGCGGCTAGCCGTATTGGAGGCATCCATACCGCGCAAGGCGACCGTAAACCGGGATGCCGGCGACAAGGTCAATGTCTTCTTTCAGGGCGAACCGCAATTTGAGCCGATATCGGGTACCAGTGTCGAGCGCGCGACGAATAGTTCCAGCGATATCCTCAAAGTCGGCAACGAGTATTACCTGTGTGATAGCGCCGTCTGGTTCGTAGCCACGAGCACCGATGGACCATGGGTGGTCGCCGATTCGATTCCGGCTGACATTTACAGCATACCTGCATCATCACCGTCGTATCACGTGACACACGTGCATGTTTATGAAAGCGACGACAACTCAGTATCGACCGGTTACACCAGTGGTTATTATGGTTCGCACATCTCATATGGTGTTGTGATATACGGCAGCGGTTACCACTACCCGTCGTACTACGGCTACTACCCGTATTACGGCTATCCCCATTACCCGTACTACTATCCGTATCCCTACAGCTACGGTGGGTCGGCCTGGTACAACCCGAACACGGGCATGTACGGTCGTTCGGCAAGCGCTTACGGACCCTACGGCGGCTACGGTCGTGCGGCATCCTACAACCCACAGACCGGCACGTACGCGCGCGGCGAGGCGGTGTGGGATAACAACGAAATTGCGGGCAGAGGGGTCGCGTATAACCCGCGCACAGGCACCGGCATTGCGACCAACCGTTACTCAAACGAGAAGGGCGGTTGGGGCGAGTCGCTGATCACCCACAACGATAAGTGGATCGAGACGCAGAGCGAATGGGACAAGAACTCGAGTTCGACGGATTTCCGGACGTCCGAAGGCGGCAGCGGCACGATCGAACGGCAGCGCGAGGGCGATACGACGTACGGCTCCGGCGAGTTCCAGCGCGGCGATGAGTCTCTATCGACGCGTTCGGCCCGAAACGAGCAGGGCACGGTCGTAGCCGGGCAGAGAGGATCCGGTGAGCAGGGCGCGATCGGCCGGTCTACAGACGGTGATCTCTACGCCGGCAAGGATGGCAGTGTGTATCGCCGCGACGACGAAGGTTGGAAGCAGAATACCGGCGACGGCTGGAACAATGTCGAGGTGCCCGATGAGCGCGCGGCACAGATCGATCAGAAACGCAGTGACCTCTCAACGAAACGTGAAGGCCTGTCACAGTCGACCCCGGCTGACCGGCAAGCGCAAATGCAGGATCGCGCAGGGCAAGGGCAAAGGCAGGATCGCGCAGGGCAAGCGCAAAGGCAGGATCGCGCAGGGCAAGTACGATCGCAGCGGAGTGCGGGCGGATTTGCCGACAGCTATGGATCGGCCCGATCTGCAGACAGTTGGTCGAATCGCAGCTACGACAGCACGCGAAACCGCAGCTCGCTCGATTCAAGCAGGCGTAGCGACCTCAATCGGAGCCATAATGCACGCTCGCAGGGTTACCAGCGCTACAACAATCGCAGCTCGAGTGCCGGTAGCGTCAATCGTTCGTCGCGCAGTCGTCCC
>CAZTQL010000056.1:7436-15900 GCA_964615665.1 uncultured Woeseiaceae bacterium
CAACAATCGCAGCTCGAGTGCCGGTAGCGTCAATCGTTCGTCGCGCAGTCGTCCCACAGGCGCAGCGCGCAGTCGTCCCGCAGGCGCAGGACGAGGACGTCGTCGTTAGCCGTCGGACATCGTTCTGAACCTTGTCTCAGTCTCTGTCGCTCTCGATTCGTTGCAGCCTGCTATCGGCGTTGAACGTCAGGATTCTGCGCACACTGCCTTGCTCATAAATCCAGTTGTTGCCGCTCTTCGCGGCCGGCTCACCGCATTTCTTCAGCACCTCGTACATCCAGGCGCTGTCCGGTCCGCCACCTGCATGAATCAGGTACCTGCCGCAGCGCATGGATCGATCGGCAGCCAGCGATTGCATCGCCCAAAGAGCAAGCACTAATGCGAAGGTAAACGCGACGGCTAATTCTCTCATTTGAACCATCGACTACGGCAAACTGTATTTCAAGTTCGGTATTTGCAGAATGCCCGCAGCAATACGGATCACCGTACCCTCCGTGAGATCTGCCGCTAGTGCATGAACCGGAGAACGGACTGTCATGTCGCCCGATCCGCTGATGCCGGCGAACCGACCCGTGCCACCGGTCAGTTTGAACTCGCCACGGCACAGACCCGCAATGCCCTCGCAGGCAATTTCTGCGAACGCGGCGTCGTCGGTCGATACAACGATCACGCAGTCTCCGGAGGCAGAAGTGCTGCCATCGGTTGGGTCAATGTTCTGCACGATCGGGCAGCGCACGAATGCCTCGTCCATGTCGCCGTCCGCTGTCTCTAAATACATAATGCCTTCTATGGAACCCAGAAAGCGGAGCTTGTCCGTTGCGATCGGAAATATTTGTCCCTGTCCCTGCCACGGTATGACTGCTGATACCGTGTTTGACGCGGCATAGGCGAATTGAGACGAAATGCATATCGCCGCTAACGCCACTGTCCATGAAAATACCAAAGTCGTTTTTCTTATCATCATATCGCTCATCAATAGCTTGTAAGACTTAATCCGGATTGTACACACAGTAATCCGGGATTGGATGTCGAAGAGGTTACGCTTGCCTTACTTGAGCACGCCGTCCAGCTTACTGGCAATATCCTGGCTGAATAGAACCAGCGCCTCGTTCATCGCTTCTGCCATGGCGGCGGGATTGCCGGCGCTTGCCGCCTGCACTTTGTAATGCGAGCGATGCGGTGCCACAACCATGTCCACGCCGACTTCGGAGATTCCCCATAGTACTTCCAGGATAACCTGGCCTGACTGGTCGGCGTCGAAGCGGCTAACTTCACCCAGCACCCGATAGTCAACCTGGGCTCGAATCATCGAGTCGTACGGAAAGGCAACAACGATCACACCGTCCAACAGGTTATCGACGTCCGTCGAGACGATACGGTGCAGGGCAGGTCCGAGCGGTTCGGCCCAGCGGCTGTATTCGTCGAGGTTCATCTCCGCGCCGGCACCACGTGTCACAATCTGGGAACGATTGAGGTAGTCGGGCATGCTCAGGGGCCCTAAACCGAGCATCACGGGGTCGTTCGCTTCTTGTCGCGGCTCAGTACTCATCGGTGCAAGGGCGTAGTAACGCACCGGCGGTGACGAGCCACACGCGACGAGCACGAGCGATGTGAGAATGCAGAGTGTGATTGTTCTGGCGGTGACCATCATGCGGTTGCCTCTTTTCATTATTGCTTGCCGCGCAGGAGTGATTCGGGATTCTGTTCCAGGTAATCCAGGAATTCGCGGAGCGCCCTGGCCGCGGTCTCAACTTCACGGAGCGTCGAGCCAAGCTGATAGACCTGGGTCGACTCACCTTGTAATGCGACCTTGGCGGCAGCGAGCGTCGCTTGCGCCTCGTCCAGGGTGCCAACCAACTTATCGATCGCTGGCTGTAGTGATTCCAGTTTGGCATCCCCATTTTTAAGCAAGGTGCTGGCGCCACTGGCCGCGCTGCGAAGATCTTTCAGTGTTGCTTGCAGGCTGGCCGTCAGTTCCTGCGTTTCATTCCGGTTAATGATGCTGTTGATGCCGGCCAGAGATTCGCGCAGGTCCTCGGAGTTGGTGAGTTCGCTCAGGCCCTCTAACGTGTTTTCAATCTGCTCACCTATCTTCTTGACATCGAAAGCTTCACCAAAGTCGCCAATGAGTGTCTGGACCTTGGCGAGCATTTCCTGCGTCTGGGATTGGATCGTCGGTATCTCCGCGTACGGAGGATCGTCGCCTCCTCGCAACACAGGCTCGGTATCCGGCCGAAAATCCAGTTCCACGAGCAATTGACCGGTAATGAAACTCTCCACCTGAAGTGCGGCACGCAAGCCGGCATCGACAATTATAGTTTTATAAGCATCGTCCAGACCCACACCGACTACCTCGCCTCCGTCAGTGACGATGAAAGAGTCGCGCAGTATTTCGATGGTGACCTCTGTTTCGGCCGAGAACGTTTTCGCATCGATGATCAGGGCCACCGCCGAAACGTGTCCGATACGCACGCCGTTAAGCACGACGTTGGAGCCTGCTCGCAGGCCCTGCGTATTTTCGGTGAAATAGGCAACATAAACCTGACGCTTGGCGAGCAGTTCCGAGCCGCCAAAAATCGCCACGCTTACGGCGAGTAGCACCGCGGCGCCTACGACGAATGCGCCGATCAAAGTGGGATTGGATGTCTTACTCATGCCGCTTCGTCCTCTGCCTCTGCTTCGCCGCGCTGCAGGAAGTTCCGAACCTCGAAGTTCGGGTGCTGATCTCTGAGTTCATTCGGGTTCCCCGTGGCCAGTTGTGTTTTGGTCACCGGATCCAGAAATACCGAGTTGTTGCCGATCGCAAAAATGCTCGCGAGTTCGTGCGTGACGATTACCACTGTCGTCCCCAGGCTTTCGCACAACTCCAGGATCAGGTCGTCCAGGAGTTTTGCGCTGATTGGATCAAGTCCTGCCGATGGCTCATCAAAAAACAGGATCTCCGGATCCAGCGCCATAGCGCGAGCCAGTCCGGCACGTTTTTTCATGCCGCCCGATATTTCATTCGGATAATAGTCTTCAAATCCGGCGAGACCAACCAGCATTAGCTTATAGGCTGCCACCTCGCGAATCTCGTCAGCTCCGAGGTCGGTGTATTGTTGCAGTGCCAGGCCGATATTCTCGGCCAGTGTCATCGAACTCCACAATGCACCCGACTGGAACAGCGTGCCGAACTTCCTCTTGGTCGCTTTTCGGCTTGAGTTGTTCGAGGCCCAAAATGCTTCGCCGTCATAGAAAACGTCGCCGGTCGCCGGACTCTTGAGGCCGATCATAATCTTCAACAGGGTGCTCTTGCCGCAGCCCGAGCCCCCCATGATTATGAAAATATCACCGCGGTTGATGGTGAAATTCAGGTCCTTCTGGATCAGGAAGTCGCCATACGCCATGGTCAGGTCGTGTGCGACGATGTGTGGTTGGGTCTCTGCCATGTCAAATTCCGAGGTTGATATAGATTACCGTAAGAACCGCGGCACTGACCACAATCAATACAATTCCGGATACTACGGCCTTGGTCGTGCACTCGCCAACGGCGAGAGCACTGTTGCCGCATGCCATGCCGTTTTGACAACCCGCAAGCGCGATCAGACCGCCATAGACGAGGCTCTTGAACAGGCCACCGAACAGGGAATTCAGGTGCACCGCCTCGATCGTCTGTGATACGTACTGCAACAGAGTGACGTCCAGCAAAGCAAGGCCGACAAATGTGCCGCCAATAATACCCATCAGGCTGGAGTACATGGTCAGCAATGGCATCATAATGATCAGGGCGAACATCCGTGGCGTCACCAGAAAATCGATCGGGTTGATACCAAGCGTCGTCAGTGCATCGATCTCCTCATTGACCTTCATCGTGCCGATCTGGGCGGCATACGCTGCCCCGGTTCGTCCGGCCATGATGATGCCGGTCATGATCGGGGCCATTTCACGAATCATCGCGATTGCGACCAGGTCGGCCGTGAAAATCCCGGCGCCGAACAACTCGAGTTGCATGACGCCGACAAACGCGAAGATCATGCCGATCAGGAAACTGATCAGGGCAACGATCGAAAACGCCTCCGCGCCAGCCTCTTGCATGTGTTGCACGACATCCGAGCGCAGGTAGGTTGCTTTGCCGCTAAGGAATCGCTTGCAGGACAAAATCAGTTCGCCAGTAAACGTGAGCAGTTCCTTCCCACTGGCGAGTCTCGCCGAGGCGTTCTCACCCACTTGCTCCAGGAACTTTTTGTCCTTGTGAATTCGCCGCGCACCTTCGCGTTCCTCGACGGCGAAAGCCAGAGTGACAAGTCGGCGCGCGCCGGCCGGCAGCCCCGCGTCGTCAACTGAAACTCCATTGGCTGTAGCACTGCGGTGAAGTGCAATCAGTACTTTGACCAGACCTGTGTCCCAGTCACCGAGCGACTGCGAATCGAAAGAGAGTGATGTTGGAGCTGGGGAATGCCGCAAGCTGTCCAATACAGGATCAGGCGCAGGCAAATCACCTTCGAGCAGCCAGTCGCCGGATAACGAAACGAGCAGGGCGCCCTGATCGACCTCGGCGACGGATAGCGCGGCTGGGTTCATGTCAGTGAGCGACGCCGCAATGGGTTGAAGTTTCGCGCAAAATCCACATTCTGGCCATCATAAAAGCTACTTGACTGTCGGTGCAATAGCGGTCGTCCCTTACAGCTTGATGGATAACCCCTGAATATCGGTGAGACAAACGACTAGGTGTCGGACAGGTGATCGTCTATACCGGATGCACCGAGTTGCCGCAACACGTCGTTGGACAGCGTGATAAAAATCCGAAAGCTCTCGTCCGCCGCCAGCTTTTCGTCGACCAGCAAATCGAACGCTTCGTTTTGAAGTTCCCGGACCTTCGCGATCGCTTGTTTGTACTCTGTCGGGTCTATAGAGCCCCTGAGAGAATTGCGAATCTCGATTGTGGCCGCGTAAAATCGGTCAATGCGATTTTTTCGGCGCATCCTGAGAATGCGTACTCCGGCCAGCATCGCGCTGACTATTGCGACCAACAGAGTCACCGCAACTTCCGCAACACCTGAATAACGCTCGTAGACGGTCGGAGCTGAGCGTTGCAGGTAGGCCTGTGTTCCGGAATGCAATATGAACCGGGATCGGCTCGCATCGAAGTCCTCGGAGAGCTGCTGGAAAAGCCCGGGGCGTCTTGCTGCCAGCGCCGGGCGCAGCCTGAGGATATCGTTGATCAGGTCATAAACAACGGAGCTGTCCAGATCACTTCTCGCGACCAGAATTTTGTCGACCGCAATTGTGGCTATCGCTTCAGTCGTCGTTACTCCGTATGTCCCGGCCGGTATGGTAAATGGTCGAAAATGGGGGTTTAGCAACACGGCGGCGTCGACAGCCGATTCGAGGTTGAATAATCGAAAGTCGGGATAATCCGCGAAAAGTTCCGGGGATATCGGTGCGAAAATGATGACGACATCCGGATGGTCGGCAATATCTGTGACGTACTCAAACGCGCCGGCAGTGAGCCCAATGCGCTCAAGGATTCGCCCGAAGATTGCACGTGAAGCGGATCCTTCAGGTCCCGCGTAGACCTTCGCACCGCGTAGCAATGTGCTGCCATTCGACGCATCACGATCCTGCCGATAGGCAATATGCAGTACGGTTGGATACAGTGGCATCACGGTCGCAATGTCACTGCGAAACGCCTGGTTATTTGTTACCAAAGCGATGTCAGCGCTTCCTGACGCGACCGCGTCCAGCGCTGCCTCCCCGGAAAGAGGTGCCCCGGTCACGCTTAGATGCGAGGAATATCCTGCATCGAGCAGATCACTCAAATCTTCTGCGATAGCTCGATCAACCTGCGCAAAGGGTGCAACAAGTCGAAATTCCTGCTGGCTGGGCTCGCAAGAGCAAAGATTGACAGCAACTACAATCGACAATATTAGTGAAATGCGGCGCATTAGGTTCGTGAGCTTTGCTCTGCGTTATTATATGTCGGGATCGATAGTACAGAAGATCCCGGTCATTAGACTACAGGTAAACGGCATGATGCGAATAACCAGAGCCTTCATTGCGGTGCTAATTTCCGTTTCGGTGCCCGCTATTGCGGCAGACAAAACGGATATCTTGATATTTCTCAATGGTGACCGACTAACCGGCGAAGTGAAATCGCTGGAGCGTGGTCGGTTGCGCTTTGACACAGATGCGACCGGTACTATTTCGATTGAGTGGGATGATGTCGCATCGCTGGAGAGCAAGCAGAATGTCCAGGTGGAGACAGACAACGGCGATCGCTATCTCGGGCATCTGTCGGTTGCAACTGAACGGAAGCGCATCGTCGTGGAAACGGCTTCTGGCTCAGTCGGTCTTGATAACGAGCACGTTGTCTTAATGGCTCCGATCGAAGAGAAGGGCATCGATCGGTTGGATGGGGAGATCTCCGCCGGTTACAACTTTGCGAAAGCAAGCTCGGTGAAGCAGGTACAGTTTGGGCTCGATATGGATTTTCGCACCGAAACGCGAATTTTGGGTTTGAAAGCGGATGTGCTCACGTCGGATAGTGAAGACAGCGAGGCCAGCCAGCGCGAGAGTCTTGATCTAAATTACACGCGACTGCGCGCGAATCGCTGGCTAACCGGGGGTATGCTGAGCTTTGACAGCAATGACGAGCTTGGACTGAATTTGCGTACTTCAGTGGGTGTTGGAGGCGGCCGAATCCTGCACCGTACCAACAACATGGATCTGACCCTAATCGGCGGACTCCAGCTTAGCCGTGAAAATGTCGTCGGCGATACGTCGGACGAAGATACTTGGGAAGCATTTGCGGCGGTGAACTGGGACTGGTTTCGTTACGACACGCCGGAGCTCGATTTTTCGACTAACCTGCAGGTGTACCCGAACCTGACTGACTCGGGTCGAGTCCGCGGCGAACTTGACGTCACGGTGAAATGGGAAATTATTGAAGACTTGTTCTGGAAAATCAGTTTTTACGACAGCTACGACAGCGACCCGGTTGTGCTGGACGCGGAGAAGAACGACTACGGAATTGTCACGTCAATTGGTTATGAGTTTTGAAGACATTTACTGGCCTATGAAGTTATTTCGGTCTAGCTGTTTGACCACGGTTGCAGCAGTTTCGTCGATCAATACGCCGATATTTTCTGAGCGTTGTCCAATCGATTCTGTTGACCAAGTCATCTGCTCGCTCGTTGCGTCATAGAGTTCAATCGCGAACGTGACCTGAGCGCTAGTCACAATTGGCATCGGCTCGTCCAGCTCCTCATAATCGTAGCGGAATAGATCGAGCGCGCCGCCGTCTTTTCTGGTGACCTTGGTATCGGTTACGGCGTCCTTCACGTCCAGGTCCAAAATAGTGTCCAGTACGCGCGTCACGACAACCGCGTCGAATCCTCCGGTCTCAATTGCATCTTTGACCGCCTCGCGGGTGAGCGGCTTGTTGCCGCCGGCAACCACGTGAAACGCGCTCGCCGAACTCCCTTTGGCCTTGATTCCAGAGACGACCTTTCGTTCGAAATAGGCCCTGTTGGTGTAGTCGCCGGCCACGCCGATAACCAGGAAATTGGAATACGCCGCCTTGGCAGGCCCAGGACTCGCGCTTGTGGTGCTCGTTGAGGCGCAACCGGTCGCGACCGCGGATGCGGCAAGCAAGAGCAGAACTTTCGGGTAAGAAACTGTCAAACTAACCTCCAGGATACAATTAGATACAACGAACGTCTCGTCGCAGGTATAGAATTCTATACTAATTATTTGTCTACTAAATCAAAAGTAAGGTGTTACACATGAATATGGATCAACTCTCTTCACGTACTCTTGCCGCGGGGTTCGCTGCGGTGGTACTCGTACTCACAGGGTGCACTGCATCCACACCGACGATCGACACGAGCCCGGCAGCTGAGGTTACTTTCGACGGCCTTCATGAGATCAAGGGTGGCAAAGCCGACGAGGCATGGGCCAAGCCAGGCATGGATCTTTCGCAGTATTCGAAGATCATGCTGCAAGGCGCAGGAATTGAATACCGGCCTGGTGGCGAATCTGGACGTTCATCCGTTGCTCGTAGCCGAGGCGGGCCGTATGAGGTTACGGAGGACCAGAAAGCACGGCTGCGTGCAGTTGTTGCAGAGGGGTTTCTCGAAGAGCTTTCTAAAAGCGAACGCTTCACTATCGTTAGTGAGCCAGGACCGGATGTATTGCTCGTCAAAGGTGCAATTCTCGATGTGGTTTCTTACGTACCGCCCGAACCGCGTGGCATGGCTAATATCTATATAAGCAAGGTAGGCGAAGCGACGTTGGTGCTCGAACTTCGTGATTCAATCACCGACGCGATTCTCGCTCGCGCTGTGGATCGTCGCGCCGCCGAAGATATTACGCGTATTAGCGAGTCGAACCGTGTCGCGAATACTGCCGAGGTCAGGCGATTAGTCCGGGCTTGGGCAAGACTGCTTCGCGAGCGTTTGGATCAGTTTGGTGCGCCGAAAGAATA
>CAZTQL010000057.1:0-15891 GCA_964615665.1 uncultured Woeseiaceae bacterium
ATACGTGAAACCGCCTGGGAACTGCCGCTGCCCGTCGTGGTTTTGGGCGGTATTTACTCGGGTTATTTTGCGGTGTCAGAAGCAGCGGCGGTTACCGCACTCTACGTCTTCTTTGTTGAGGTTGTGATTCACCGAGAAATTAAGTTCACCGAACTCCCACGGGTCATGCGCGAGTCCATGGTCCTCGTGGGCGGGATTCTGATTATTCTCGGCGTGTCGCTCGCGTCGACCAATTACATGATCGAGGCGGAGGTCCCGCAGCGGTTGTTGCAACTTGTGGCGGACCTCGTCAGCAGCCAGACCTCGTTCCTGATCTTACTGCTAATCTTTCTGCTCGTGCTTGGCGCTATTCTCGATATTTTTTCGGCGATCGTTCTGGTTGTGCCGCTTATTCTGCCGATTGCGGCGGGCTTCGGTGTTAACGAAGTCCATCTTGGCATCGTGTTTCTCGCCGCGATGCAGCTTGGCTACCTGACTCCGCCGGTCGGTCTGAACTTGTTCATAGCGAGCTACCGCTTCGAGAAGTCGATCATGCACGTGTACTCGGCGACCTTTCCGTTCCTGATTATCCTGATGCTGTCGGTCCTGGTGATTACGTTCTTGCCAGAGCTGTCGTTGCTCTTCCTGTCTGACTGAACGGATTAGTCGGAGCACAGTGTGACGATACGGCGGCTCTTTCTGTTGACGACACTGTTGCTTCCGATCGCGTCGGTTGCATTGGAAGACATCACACTGCCGCCGGGATTTTCGATCGAAGAATATGCCGATGTTCCCAATGCGCGTTCACTGGCGCTCGGGGAGCGCGGTACGGTATTCGTTAGCAACCGCAAAGGGCGTTCTGTCTACGCGGTTATTCCTGAGAATAGCGGGACGCGCACCGTTCGGCTGACCCTGGGAATGAATTCGCCGAACGGTATCGCGATCCATGACGGCGATCTTTACGTCGCAGAGATTGACAAGGTGACCCGCTTCAAGAACATCGAGGATCAACTCGACAATGTGCCCGCAGGCGAAGTGCTGGATATCGACTTGCCGTCGGAGCGACACCATGGGTGGCGCTACATAGGATTCGGGCCGGACAACAAGCTTTACATCAGCGTTGGTGCGCCTTGCAACGTCTGCGACGAGCCTGGATTCGGCGAGATTGACCGGATGGATCCGGACGGTTCCAACCGGGAGACGTACGCCAGCGGTGTGCGCAACTCGGTCGGATTTACCTGGCATCCGGGCACCGGCGAGCTTTGGTTCACCGACAACGGCCGGGACATGATGGGCGACGACATGCCGGCTGACGAGCTGAATCGGGCCGCTCGGCAGGGAATGCATTTCGGCTTCCCGCACTGCCACGCCGGCGAAATACTCGACCCGCGGTTTGGAGAGGGCGATGACTGCGCTCATTACTCCGCGCCTGAGAGACAGCTTGGCGCTCATGTAGCTCCGCTTGGTTTGACGTTTTACACCGGCGAACAGTTTCCGACGGAGTATTACGGGCACCTCTTTATCGCCGAGCATGGATCCTGGAATCGTTCGAAAAAGGCTGGCTATCGGGTTATGCTTGTCAAACTGCAGGATGGTGAGCCGGTATCGTACGAGCCGTTTGCCGAGGGCTGGCTGCAAAATCAGTCGGTGTCGGGCCGCCCAGTCGATCTTTTGCAGCTTGCAGATGGTTCGATTATCGTCAGCGATGATTTTGCCGGCAAGCTGTTTCGCATAAGTTATCAACCGCCAACCACAAACAATACGGTGATCTATGAGTGAACGAAATATCGTTGTTCGTTTTTTTGCGTCCATTTGGCGCGGGGCCAATGGACTTCGCAAATTTTTGCACCTGCTGCTGTTGCTTATGGTGTTCGGCGTATTTGTCGGCGCGATGTCCGCAGGGCAACCGCGGCTGCCGAAGCAGGCAGCACTGCTTATTCAGCCGACTGGCGTTTTGGTCGAGCAGCTCGAGGGCGACCCGTTCGATCGGGCTATTGCCGAGGCGCTCGGAGATGCTCCGTTACAAACACGGGTGCAGGATGTCGTAGATGCGCTCGAGTTCGCCAGCGACGACGACCGTATCAAGGCGGTCCATTTAGAATTGAGCAAGCTGGGTGGCGGAAGCCTCGATAAGCTAAAGCGGGTGGCGAGCGCACTTGATGAGTTCCGCGAGTCCGGCAAGCCGGTTATTGCCAGCGGCGACTTCCTGATGCAACAGGGTTACTACCTGGGCGTGCATGCGGATGAACTGTACATGCATCCCGAGGGCATCGTGTTTTTACAGGGGTACGGCGCTTATCGGAACTACTTCAAGGATGCGATTGACGTGCTGAAAGTCGACTGGAATATTTTCCGTGTCGGTACGCACAAGTCCGCCGTTGAGCCGTTTATGCGTATGGATATGTCTCCCGAGGATCGGGCGTCTCGCAGCAATTATATAGAGCAGCTCTGGTCGATGTACCGAAAGGATGTCGTCGCGGCACGCGGCCTTGAAGAAGGGGCAATTGCCAGCTACACGAACGACATGGTCGAACGCGTCACTGCTGCCGGCGGCGATCCCGCGACTGCGGCGCTCGATAATGGCTTGATCGATGGCCTGATAACTCGAATCGAATTGCAGGAACGTATCCGGGAATACGCAGGCGACGACGAAGATGATGAGTCCTTGTACGCGGCTATTTCCATGGGTGAATATGTCGAGACGATGCGCTTGCTAAAGGGCGACAAGCCGCAAGATGAGAATGTTGCTGTTGTTATAGCGGCCGGTGAGATACTTGACGGCTCGCAATCGTCCGGTACCGTTGGCGGCGATTCGACGTCAGCATTGCTGCGGCAGGCGTTGAATGACGAGTCCGTAAAAGCCGTCGTGCTTCGTGTCGATAGCCCTGGCGGCAGCAAGTTCGCGTCTGAGGTGATTGCACATCAGATCAAGGAGCTGCAGGACGCCGGTAAACCGGTAGTTGCATCGATGAGCGGCGTGGCCGCATCGGGCGGATACTGGATATCGGCGGCTGCCGATCAGATTGTTGCGAACCCTTCGACAATTACAGGGTCGATCGGGATATTCGGCATGATACCGACCTTTCAGCGGACGCTTGCAACTGTTGGTATAGCGACAGACGGTGTTGGTACTACACCGTGGGCTGGTGAGCTGAGACCCGACCGGGCTTTGTCTGAAAATACCAAACAGTTCATACAGATGATTATCGAGGATGGCTATGACGACTTCGTCAGCAAGGTGGCGAGCGAGCGTGGCATGGAAAAGACGGCGGTGGATAGCATTGGCCAGGGACAGGTCTGGACGGGCGCGGATGCCCTGAAGAATGGTCTGATTGACCAGTTCGGGGATCTCGACGATGCTATCGCTGTCGCTGCTGAACTGGCGGAACTGGATGAGGGTGAGTATGGCGAAAAGGTCATTAAGCCCAAGTTATCGCCTACCGAGCAGATGGTCCTCGATTTCCTGGCGGTAATGGAAAGCGTCGGCATCGAGCCGTCAGTCTTTGTACGTTCGCCTGCGCCAATCGAGGTGTTCGCGAACCAGCTGCAAAAACTGCTGGTGCAGACGACTCGCTTTAACGATCCTCGGGGTGTTTACACGCACTGTTTCTGCGAGATTGAGTGACGCGCTTGCGCGCGTCACTCAATTCCAGCGCAGTATAACTTTGCCGGACTGGCCGGACTCCATGAGTTCGAAGGCTGGCTGGAAGTCGTCGACGTCAAAGTGATGCGTGATGATCGGTGCCATGTCGAGGCCGCTCTGTAGCATGCTCGACATCTTGTACCAGGTTTCGAACATCTCGCGGCCATAAATGCCCTTGATGATCAGGCCTTTGAAAATGACGGCGTTCCAGTCGATCGCCATGTCGTCAGGCGGAATGCCGAGCATCGAAATTTTGCCGCCGTGGTGCATGGTGCGCAGCATGTCGCGAAATGCCTGAGGGTTTCCTGACATCTCCATGCCGACGTCAAAACCTTCTTCCATTCCGAGGTCCTGCATCGCGTCATCGATGGTTTCCCGAGTCACATTCAGCGCGCGCGTCGCGCCCATTTTCCGCGCCAGCTCTAGTCGGTAGTCATTGATATCGGTAATCACGATGTGCCGCGCACCGGCGTATCGGGCGATGCCGACCGCCATGATGCCGATGGGTCCGGCACCGGTGATCAGCACGTCCTCTCCAACCAGGTCGAACGACAGGGCGGTGTGGGTGGCGTTACCCAGCGGGTCCAGGATCGATGCCATGTCATCCGTGATGACATCCGGCAATTTGAAAACATTAAACGCAGGCACCGCAATGTACTCTGCGAAGGCGCCGGCCCGGTTCACGCCGACACCAACAGCGTGCATGCACAAATGGCGCCGCCCGGCCCGACAGTTGCGGCAATAGCCACAGGTAATATGACCTTCCGCAGAGACGCGATCGCCGACGACGAGGCCGCGAACCTCAATGCCAACATCGACAATCTCGCCACTGAACTCATGGCCGACAGCCATGGGCACGGGAATGGTCGCTTGCGCCCAGTCATCCCATTTGAAGATATGGATATCGGTACCGCAGATTGCCGTGCGATGAACCTTGATGAGGACATCGTTGTGGCCAACGGTGGGTACGTTGATATCTTCCATCCAGATACCGCGCTCCGGTTTTGCCTTGACCAGTGCTTTCATTGTTAAGTTCTCGTGTTTCTTCTCAGCGGATGACGTCGAGTTCGCGCCCCACGTCGGTAAATGCTTCGATCGCCGTATCCAGTTGCGCACGCGTCAGTCCGGCCGACATTTGGGTGCGAATTCTCGCTTGCCCCTTGGGAACTACCGGAAACGCGAAACCAATTACATAGACGCCGCGCTTCAGTAGCTGGTCGGCCATGCGCGTGGCGAGCTTCGCATCGCCGAGCATCACCGGGATGATCGGGTGTTCGCCCGGTTTCAGGTCGAAGCCGCGCTCTGTCATTCTATTGCGAAAGTACGCGGCGTTTTCGTGCAGCTGCTGCTGTAGCGAATTATCCCGCTCCAGGAGATCGAGCACCGCAATGGACGCTGCCGCAATCATCGGAGCTATGGAATTTGAAAACAGGTAGGGGCGCGAGCGCTGCCGCAGCCAGCCTACAATCTCACGACGACCTGATGTGTAGCCACCCGATGCACCGCCCAGCGCTTTGCCCAATGTGCCGGTCAGGATGTCCACGCGTCCCATGACGTCGCGATACTCGTGTGATCCTCGCCCGCGTTTACCGAGGAAGCCGGTCGCATGACAGTCATCGACCATGGTCAGCGAATCGTGCTGCTCTGCCAGGTCGCAGATGCCGCCGAGATCGGCGATTGTGCCGTCCATCGAGAAAACGCCGTCGGTGACCACGAGACGTACCGTCGCGTCGCTGGCGTCCTCGAGTTGCACGTTCAGTTCCTGCATGTCGTTGTTGGCGTAACGGAGGCGCTGTGCCTTACACAGGCGAATGCCATCAATGATGCTGGCATGATTTAGCGCGTCGCTTATGATCGCATCCTCCTTGCCGAGCAGCGTCTCGAAGAGCCCGCCGTTGGCATCGAAGCAGGAGGGATAGAGGATCGTATCCTCGGTACCGAGGAATGCGCTGATGCGTGCCTCGAGCTCCTTATGTATCGTCTGCGTGCCGCAAATGAAACGTACGGAGGCCATTCCATAGCCGAATCGGTCAAGTGCCTGGTGCGCTGCCGCGATGACCTCGGGATGGTTGGCCAGCCCCAGGTAGTTGTTCGCGCACAAGTTGAGGACGTGGTCGGTTGCGCCGTTATTGCGGACGTCGATGGCCGCTTGCTGTGGTCCGGCGATCTGCCTTTCAGACTTGAAAAGACCCTCGGATTTCAGTGCCTCGGTCTGCTCCTCGAGCGATCTGAGAAATGATGCTGGCACGGTGTTGCTCTCTGCGTTGTATGGACGCAAAGTATATCAGGACGGAACTGGAGAAAGCGCTTGTCAGAAGATGCGTTAAGACTGGATCGATGGCTTTGGTTCGCTCGATTTTACAAGACACGGACCGCTGCGACCACAGCAGTGCAGGGTGGTCACGTGCGGGTCAACGACGAGACCGCCCGAACCGCTGCGCGGGTGCGAATCGGCGACCGCATCAAGCTGGTTCGTCAGCAGCTGACGTGGGACCTGACCGTGACAGGAATCCCGCCGCGGCGCGGTCCGGCGAAGGAGGCGCAGAGTTGTTACCTGGAGTCCGACGAGAGCGTTGCGCGTCGCGCGCAAACCATGGCCGAGCTCAAGCGTGACCGTCTGCAAATGCCCATGACCCGCGGGAAACCCGATAAGCATACGCGGCGTAAGCTGCGCAACCGTGGTCGTGGCGAGTGACGTATATCAGGGCGAATACCAATGCGCGTTTCGCACGGAATACCCTATAATCGCCGCCCCTGAGTACCATTTTGAATCCACCGTAAGAGTGGTTGATTGGAGTATTCGAATGAGCTTTGTTGATCAGCCCGCCGCTCGGCCCAGCAGCATCCCTTACATCAATGATCGTTACCTTGCTGACGAGCAAGAATTGGTGCGGGCGTTGGCCGAAGAGGCCGACCCCGGCCAGGCGGGTCGCGAAAAAATCCAGAACACTGCCGCTCAGCTGGTGCGTGCCGTGCGAAAGAATACGAAGAACGACGGCGGCATCGAGGCATTCCTGAAGCAATATGATTTATCGTCGGACGAAGGTGTGCTGCTCATGTGTATCGCCGAAGCGCTGCTGCGCATTCCCGACGCCGATACGGCCGATCGTCTCATTGCCGACAAGATCACGTCAGCAAAGTGGAAGGATCATCTGGGCGCGAGTAATTCGTTATTCGTCAACGCGTCGACCTGGGGTCTGATGTTGACGGGCCAGATTCTGAGCCTGGATGAAATCGGTAGCACGAATCCCACGCAGCTCATGGGTAAATTGGTCAGTCGAGCCGGAGAACCAGTCGTGCGGACCGCCATGCGCCAGGCCATGAAGATCATGGGTCACCAGTTCGTCATGGGGCGCACGATCAGCGAAGCGCTGAAGCGGTCACTGAAGAACGAGAAGCTCCCCTACCGTTACTCGTTCGATATGCTCGGCGAGTCTGCGCTGACGTCAGGTGACGCGCAGCGCTATCTCGATAATTATCATGACGGCATCAACAGCATTGGCAGCGGCCCGCGCATCGATGCACCGGACGTTTTTTCGGCGCCAGGAATATCGGTCAAGTTGTCGGCCTTGCACCCCCGTTATGAGTATTCGCACGAAGAGCGCGTGATGGCCGAGCTCGTTCCGGCGGTTCTTGAATTGGCAAAACACGCGAAGGAGGTCGGTATCGGCCTGACCATCGACTCGGAGGAAGCCAACCGGCTCGAAATGTGGCTCGGCATATTCGAACGCGTCTATCGCGACAAGGCGCTCGACGGCTGGGATGGATTTGGGCTCGCCGTGCAGACGTATCAACGGCGTGGTCGTGACGTGATGCGCTTCGTAGAAGAGCTCGCGGGTGACGTCGGCCGCCGGGTTCCTGTGCGGCTTGTCAAAGGCGCGTACTGGGACAGCGAGGTCAAGTGGGCGCAGGAGCAGGGCATCGCGAGTTATCCCGTGTTCACCCGCAAGTCGCACTCCGACGTGTCGTATCTTGCTTGTGCGCGAGTCGCCCTTGCAGCCGGCGACAAGATCTATGCGCAATTCGCAACGCACAACGCGCATACGCTGGCGAGCGTGCTGCATTACGCAGGGAGGCGCCGCGATTACGAGTTCCAGCGACTGCACGGTATGGGCGAGGAACTGTATGCCGAGGTAGTCGATCCTGAAAAACACGATCGGCCCTGCCGCATTTACGCGCCGGTCGGCAATCATGAAGACCTGTTGCCCTACCTGGTCCGGCGCCTGCTCGAGAACGGTTCAAATACGTCGTTCGTCAATAAGATCAGCGATGAGTCAATCGAGGTGAAAGACATTGTCGCTGATCCGCTGACGGTTGCGGCCGGGCATGACTTCTTGCCGCACAACCAGATCCCCAGGCCCATTGATATTTTCCAGCCGGAGCGCGACAACTCGCATGGCTTTAACGTCGCCGATCGCAACGTGAGTCGCAAGCTGTTGGCAGATCTGGAGGAGGCAAGCGCCAAACCCATTACTGCTAAACCGATTATCGGCGGAAAAGAGATGTCCGGGGCCGAGGAACCGTCCGTCAATCCGGCGGCAACGGCCGAAGTGGTCGGGATCTGTCACCTCGCGGCGGAACAGCATGTGGATACTGCCCTTGATCTCGCTGTTAAGGGCCAGGTCGCCTGGGATCGGATGGGGGCGGACGGACGGGCAGCGATCCTGAATCGTGCGGCGGATCTGTTCGAGTCTCATCACGCGGAATTGCTGACTCTCTGCGTCCGCGAAGGCGGCAAGACCATCCCGGACTCGATCGCCGAGCTGCGCGAAGCCGTCGATTTCTTCCGTTACTACGCTGCGCAGGCACAACGACATTTTGGTGATCCACTGGTCATGCCCGGGCCGACGGGGGAGCGCAATACCTATGGCATGCGCGGTCGTGGTGTATTCGTCTGCATCAGCCCCTGGAATTTCCCCCTGGCGATATTTACAGGCCAGGTAGCAGCGGCGCTCGCGGCCGGCAATTCAGTCCTCGCGAAACCGGCAGCCACGACGCCGCTGATCGCTTACCGGGCCGTCCAGCTAATGCACGAAGCCGGTGTGCCGGGCGAAGTGCTGCATTTCGTGCCAGGTTCCGGCTCGCTGATAGGGCGTCGCGCCGTTGCCGATCCGCGGGTTGCCGGTGTGGTGTTCACCGGATCAACGGGCGTCGCTCAGACCATTAATCAGACGCTCGCTCACCGGGATGGCGCTATCGGGACGTTGATCGCGGAGACGGGCGGGCAAAATGCCATGTTCGTTGATAGCTCCGCGCTTCCTGAGCAGGTTGTCCATGACAGCATCTACTCGGCGTTTAACAGTGCAGGGCAGCGATGTTCTGCACTGCGATTGCTCTGTGTGCAGGAGGACATCGAACCGCGGACGCTTGATCTATTAACCGGCTATATGGACGAACTCGTCATCGGTAACCCGGCGTACTTTGCAACCGATGTCGGGCCGGCAATTGACGCGCCGTCCAGGCAGGTGTTGGAGAAGCATGTCGAACGGATGGCCAAAGAGGCCAGGATTGTCCATCGATGCACCATGCCGGCAGGCACTGACGCAGGAACGTTTTTCGCGCCCACCCTGGTCGAAATCGACGACATCAGCGTATTGACCGAGGAGGTTTTTGGTCCGGTTCTGCACGTGCTGAAGTTCAAGGGTAATGAGCTCGATAAAACAGTTGCGGCGGTCAACTCGACCGGCTTTGGCCTGACGATGGGCTTGCATAGCCGCATTGATTCGCGTGCGCGCGGTCTTATTGCTGCATCGGGTGCCGGCAACATTTACATCAACCGCAACATGATCGGCGCGGTGGTTGGTGTGCAACCGTTCGGCGGGCGCGGTCTTTCCGGCACAGGGCCCAAAGCCGGTGGCCCGCACTACGTGCAACGCTTTGGCAGTGAATACACCGTCAGCAATAACATCTCGGCCGTTGGCGGCAACGCGAGCCTGCTGACGCTGAGCTCTGATTGATGGCGGCTGTCAGCATATTCGATATTTTCAAGATCGGCATCGGACCCTCGAGTTCGCACACGGTTGGACCGATGAAGGCGGCGGCGGCATTTGTCGGCGAGCTGCAGCCGGTCGCTGATGCCGTCGCACAGGTTGCGGTGACTTTGCACGGTTCGCTGGCCTGGACGGGCAAAGGCCATGGGACCGATTCGGCCATCCTGCTCGGGCTGTCTGGCCTGTTGCCGGAGAGCATTGACCCTGATGCGGTAGAGGACCTGCTCGCGGAGATTCGTCAGCGGCAGCAAATCAACATCCCGGGCATCGGGCCGATACCGTTTGATCCCGCTGGCGACCTGCAGTTTGATGTTGAATCCGAGCTGCCACGCCATACCAACGGGATGCATTTTGTAGCACGCGATTCCGACGGTGACGTGCTGCTCGATGAAAATTACTATTCCCTCGGCGGCGGCTTCATTGCTCGCAATGACGAGGAAGAACCAAGCGCGCAGCAGGGAGAGCCGCCACGGCCATTCGTGACGAGCGAGTCGCTACTGCTGGCAGCGGCAGCGGATAACATGAGCATCGCCGAGCTCGTCATGCAAAACGAAATGCGCTGGCGCAGTCCTGACGATGTAGAGCGTAGAATCGACAGTCTTTGGGCTGCTATGCGGGATTGCATCGAGCGCGGGTTGCGTACGGATGGTGTCCTGCCCGGCAAAATGTCGGTGTTGCGCCGCGCTGCAAAACTGCAGCGCAGGCTGCTATCCCGAGGAGAGCCCGCGCCGCTGGACGCGATGGAGTGGGTGAATACTTTCGCGATAGCCGTCAACGAGGAAAATGCGGCGGGCGGTCGGGTTGTTACGTCACCGACGAACGGCGCCGCCGGCATTATTCCGGCGGTGCTCATGTTCTATGAACGCTTTGTGCCGAATGCAAGCAAAGAGGGTATACGCACTTTTTTTCTGACGGCCGGTGCGATCGGCATTCTTTACAAAGTTAACGCATCGATCTCGGGTGCCGAGATGGGTTGTCAGGGCGAGGTCGGGGTCGCATGCTCGATGGCTGCCGGTGGTCTCGCCGCCGCGCTCGGCGGTTCAAACGACCATATCGAAGAAGCCGCCGAGATCGGCATGGAACACAACTTAGGGCTTACCTGCGATCCGATAGGCGGCCTGGTGCAAATACCGTGCATAGAGCGCAACGCCATGGGTGCTGTGAAAGCGATCAATGCGGCCAAACTTGCGCTGCACGGTGACGGCACGCACAAAGTGACTCTCGATCAGGTGATAGAAACGATGCGCCAGACTGGACTCGATATGTCATCGCGTTACAAAGAAACGTCGCAGGGTGGCCTCGCTGTAAACGTACCGGAGTGTTAGTCGCGGCGACTCACTGGTGTTTCTTGGGGTAGTCATGCAGCAGGAGTTTGGTGGGAGGTCGCGCGAAAAGATCCCAATCATCCTGCTCGATTTCTACCGAGACCACGCCGGTGGTTGGCAAATTGTTAGTCAGCCCGGGTGACAGGAAGTTGGCGAAGTCTGTCAGTCCCGGGTTATGCCCGACGACCATCAGGCTGTTGAACCCCGGATCCTGGGCGACGATCACATCCAGTATTGCGTCAACCGAAGCGTGGTAGAGCGGTTTCTCGCGCTGCAGGAATTCGAGCGGGTAGGTGATGGCCGCCGCAATAATCCTGGCGGTGGCCCAGGCGCGCGTCGCAGGGCTGCTGAGAATTAACGAGGGGCGGATACCGTGTTCGCGAACCCGCCGGCCCATGAGAGGCGCATCGCGTTCTCCACGTTCGTTCAGGGGCCGTTCCCGGTCGCTAAGACCCGGATGATCCCAACTCGATTTTGCGTGGCGAACGATGGTCAGGGTTTTCATAGCGGTTATCTGTGCGGCTCTACATCATGCCGGTTTGCAGGCGTGCTTCATCCGTCATCATGCCAACATTCCACGGTGGATCAAAGACCAGCTCGACCGTAACGTCCCCAATAGTCGGAATGACGGCGATCTTCTCGCGTGCATCCTGTACCAGCACGTCCCCCATGCCGCAGCCGGGCGCGGTTAATGTCATGTCGACGCTGACGCTGCGCTCGCCGTTACCGAGCGCCGTGACATCGCAACGGTAGACCAGCCCGAGATTGACGATGTCGACCGGTATCTCGGGGTCGTAACACGTCTTGAGTTGATCCCATATCACGGCCTCAATGTCGGCGTCCGAGGCATTATCGGGGACCTTCGGCGGCGGAACCGGTTCTTTGCCGAGCGCGTCAGCGTCCATGCCGGAAACGCGAAACAGGTTGCCCTCGACATACACGGTAAAACTGCCGCCCAGCGCTTGCGTGATGAAACCACTGGTTCCCTGTCGCAGTTTGACCTGCTCACCCGCAGGGATGATGATCGCCGAGATGTCGCGCGACAATGAGAAAGGCTCGTTGGTGTGACCGAACATCCTGCAAATTACTCCTTAGATAGCCGCGGCAATCATGCGAAAAGACTGCGTGCCTTCAGAAGCGAAGCCACCAGCCGATCGATTTCTTCAATCGTGTTGTAAAGCGCGACGGAGGCGCGCGCGGTTCCGGCAATGCCGAAGCGTGTCATCAACGGCATGGCGCAGTGGTGACCGGTACGAATCGCGACGCCTTGATGATCCAGGATCGTGCCGAGATCGTGTGCGTGAATATCATCCAGCAGAAAAGACTGCACGCTGGTTTTACTGTCGGCCGTACCGATAAGACGTATTCCCTCGATTGCGCCGAGTTCAGCGACCATATGGTCGTGCAAGTTTTGCTCATACGCGCCGATTTGCGGCATACCGATCGCCTGCAGATAATCGATTGCCACGCCCAGACCAATCACGCCGGCAATATTCGGCGTCCCGGCTTCGAACTTGTAGGGCAGCTCGTTGTAGACCGTCGATTCAAAGCTGACTTCAAGTATCATGTCGCCGCCACCCTGGTAGGGGGGCATGGACTCCAGCATCGACTCACGGGCAAAGAGGACGCCGGTGCCCGTTGGCGCGAACATCTTATGGCCCGAGAATGCATAGAAGTCGCAGTCCAGATCCTGAACGTCGACGGACATGTGTGGCACGCCCTGTGCTCCGTCAACCAGAACCGGCACGCCCCGAGCTTTGGCCGCGGCAACGATTTGCTTCACAGGGTTTACCGTGCCCAACGCATTGGATACATGACCGACCGCCAGCATGAAAACGCCCAGGTCGAGCATGCGCGTCAGCTCATCGAGATCAATCTGACCGCGGTCGTCGATGGGCACCACGAGCAGTTCCGCGCCGGTCTGTTCGCAGACCAGCTGCCACGGCACGATATTGGCGTGGTGTTCGAGATGCGTGATCAGAATCTTGTCGCCCGCTTTCACGCGTGGTCGGCAAAAACTTTGCGCAACGAGGTTGATCGACTCCGTCGTACCGCTGGTCAGCACAATCTCGCTGCGACTTGCCGCATTGATGAAGTCCCGAATCTTGTCGCGAGCGCCTTCGTAAGCATCAGTGGCACGATGACTGAGTGTGTGCACGCCGCGATGTACGTTGGCATGATCGTGCCGCTGGTACTCCGCAACGGCATCGATGACCTGCCGGGGTTGCTGCGCTGACGATGCACTATCGAGATAGACAAGCGGATGCCCGTTGATGCTCTGAGAAAGAGCGGGAAAATCGCCGCGCCAATTAGGCGCGGTGTCCGTTAGTCGCGTTTGCGCTTGCGTCATTTTGGCAGGTCCAGAATGAAATCTGCTGCAATAAGTTCAGCGAGCCGTTTTTCTACGCAGGCGGATACTGTCGCGCGCGCGGCCTCAACCGGTGCGCGGGCGACGATATCGGCGGCAAACGCGAAGGTGAGCATTTGTTGCGCATGCTGCTCGTCGATGCCGCGCGTGCGCAGGTAAAACATCGAGGACTCATCTAACTGCCCGACGGTCGTGCCGTGGCTGCACTTCACATCCTCGGCATAAATTTCGAGCTCCGGCTTGGCATTGATTTCGGCTTTTTCGGAAAGCAGCAGATTATGGTTAGCCTGGCTGGCGTCAGTGCCGTCGGCTCCTTCGTGCACCACGGCCTTGCCGTTCCAGACGCAACGGCAACGGCCATTGAGAATGCCGCGGTATTCCTGCGTTGACGTTGCCGGTCCGACGCGGTGATCGACGCGGGTGTGGTTATCAATGTGCTGTCCGTCACCGGCAAGATAGAGCCCGTCGAATGCGACGTCTGCACCCGGCTGGCTCAGGTCGATCACAACGTCATTGCGAATCAGGCCGCCGCCCAGGTCGTAGCTCGCCATGCGCAGCTGACTGTCTCGTCCCATGGTCACGGCCATGTGGCCGGTCTGGACGTGGGCGGGCGCGCGATTCTGCAGGCGCACGTAATTGACCGATGCGTTGTCGCCAACGAGGAGGGTGGCGGCCGTATTGGCATACAGCTCCGTGGTGCCACGCGAGGCGTGGTACTCGACGATATCGGCAGACGCACCTGCAGCAAGCTCAATCTCGACATAAGCCTGCGAAACCGACGGTTCCGCGGCGCCGTCGATGAACAGCACGCCAACCGGCTTTGCTGGCACGCCGTTGATCCGGATACGCAGGCCGTCCTGTAGCAACGCGGCATTCAGCTCGGCGAGGGCGCTGTCGGTGGCAGGGGGGCCGTCAATCCGTTCCGCCGTCACATCGTCGGCTTCCGTCAACTGCTGCAGCGCGCCATTTGCAATGACGAACCAGCTTGCATCGATGCCGTTCGTGATCTGTTGAATCTCCTCGTCGAGATCGAGAAACGCGGTGGCGCTGCCCGCTGCAAGCCAGCGTGTCGAAATATCGCGTGCAACCGCGAGATCGGTGTACTTCCAGTCCTCGTCGCGAGATGTCGGCAGACGCCCGACGATATCCTGCAGCTTCTCCGTAGAGAGTCGATTCATGCTGATGCAGCCTCGCGCAGCCAGTCGTAGCCTTTCTCTTCGAGTTCCAGTGCCAGTGACTTGTCGCCTGATTTGACGATGCGACCGGCAGACAGCACGTGTACGTAGTCGGGTTTAACGTAGTCCAGCAGACGCTGGTAGTGAGTGACGAGAATGATTGCGCGATCCGGGCTGCGCAGTGCATTAACACCGTCCGCAACGGCCTTCAGCGCGTCGATGTCCAGTCCGGAATCGGTTTCATCCAGTATCGCAAGTTGTGGCTCGAGCATCGCCATCTGCAAAATCTCGTTGCGTTTCTTCTCACCACCCGAGAAGCCTTCGTTAACCCCACGGTTCAGGAACTTCGGGTCCATGCCCAGAACTGCCATCTTCTCGCGGGCAATCTTCAGAAACTCGAACGCATCGACCTCGCCCAGACCCTGGTGCTTGCGCTTCGCGTTGACGGCCGCCTTTAGCAGATAGGCGTTGTTCACGCCCGGAATCTCGACCGGGTACTGAAAGCCGAGGAAAATACCTTCGCGCGCGCGTTCTTCGGGTGCGAGCTCGAGCAGGTCCTTGCCGTTGTATTCAACGCTGCCAGCTGTGACTACGTAATCCTCGTGCCCGGCGATGACCTGCGCCAGTGTGCTCTTGCCCGAGCCGTTCGGGCCCATGATCGCGTGCACCTCGCCGGCTTTAATTGATAACGACAAGCCGCGCAGGATGTCGCTGTCGCCGATGCGTGTTTCCAGGTTCTTGATTTCAAGCATTGTTTCTTCCTGACTCATTGAATTAACCCACTGCGCCTTCAAGGCTGACATTCAGGAGCGCCTGAGCTTCAACCGCAAATTCCATGGGGAGTTCCTTAAATACCTCTTTGCAGAAGCCGTTGACGATCATGTTGACGGCGTCTTCCTCAGAAATGCCGCGCTGCCGGCAATAGAAGAGCTGATCGGCCGAAATCTTCGAAGTGGTTGCCTCGTGCTCGACTTTGGCCGACGGGTTCTGAATTTCCATGTAAGGAAAGGTATGTGCGCCGCACTGCTTGCCAATCAATAGCGAGTCGCACTGCGTGTGATTGCGCGCCCCATGGGCCTGAGGCATAACGCGAACGAGCCCGCGATACGCGTTCTCGGCGTGCCCGGCAGATATGCCTTTGGACACGATCGTGCTGCGGGTATTCCGTCCGATATGAATCATCTTCGTGCCGGTATCGGCCTGCTGGTAATTGTTGGCAACCGCAACCGAGTAGAACTCACCGACCGAGTTCTCGCCGCGCAGCAGGCAACTCGGGTATTTCCAGGTTATCGCGGAACCGGTCTCGACCTGGGTCCACGAGATCTTCGAGTTGGCGCCACGACAGTCGCCGCGCTTGGTAACAAAGTTATAGATACCGCCAACGCCGTTCTCGTCACCCGGGTACCAGTTC
>CAZTQL010000058.1:0-15723 GCA_964615665.1 uncultured Woeseiaceae bacterium
CACCAGCATTGCACTGGACTCGTTCTGCAACTCCTCTATCAATAGCTTCTTGAAGCTAGCGACTTCTGACCATGGCGCCTCCGCGAGGCCCAATTTTTCCTTGATAGGATTCTTTATGGGCGGACGCTGATCGACGGCCGTCATCTTGAAAAGTCCATTCGCGTCCGCCATCCGACGCATGCCCCAAATCTTACCGGCCGATAAATTCATGTTTCGATCATCCTATGAGCGAGTATTTGATGTTGAGATAGTCTTCAAGGCCGTACCTGGATCCTTCATTACCGATTCCAGAGTCCTTGACGCCGCCAAACGGTGCGACTTCGGTCGAGATCTGGTGATCATTCAGGCCAACCATTCCGAATTGCAGGTTCTCGATGAGCCGCCATGACCGCTGTAGATCGCGCGTGTAGGCGTAACTAGCGAGGCCGTACTCGGTGTCATTGGCCATAGCGATTGCTTCCTCTTCGGTGTCGAAACGGAATAACGCCGCGACGGGTCCGAAGGTTTCGTCCCGAAACACCAACATCTCCGGGGTGGCTTCCGTCAGTAATGTTGGTTCGAAGAAGGAACCGCCACGATCATGGCGCTTACCGCCTTCGGCGACGTGGGCGCCCAATCGAGTCGCGTTCGCTATATGCGTTTCCACTTTTTCGACGGCGTTCATGTCAATGAGCGGCCCCTGTGATACATCGGCCTCATTACCAGCACCCACTTGCAATGTGCGGATGGCCGAGCCCAGCTTTTCCGAGAATTCGTCGTAGACCGTTGCGTGGACCAGGATCCTGTTCGGGCAGACGCAGGTTTGCCCGCTGTTACGAAACTTCGCCTGCAGAACACCATCGACGGCGGCGTCAAGATCGGCGTCCTCGAAAACGAGGACTGGAGCATTACCGCCCAGTTCCATCGAGATGCGCTTCATATGCGCACCGGCGTTAGAGGCCAGTTGTTTACCGATCTCCGTAGATCCCGTGAACGTGATTTTGCGAAGTCTTGAGTTTTCACACATCTCGGCAGCGATCTCCGATGCGGAACCGGTGATCACGTTGATTACGCCCGCGGGCACACCCACTTGCTCTGCAATGTCGCCAAATGCGAGAGCAGAGTAGGGCGTTTGCGACGCTGGCTTCACCACTACAGTACAGCCAGCGGCGAGGGCGGCGGAGACTTTCCGTGCGATCATCGAGTGTGGAAAATTCCATGGTGTGATTGCCCCGACAACACCAACAGGGTGTTTTGTGACCACCATGTGTTTCCCCGGCCAGGGTGACGGGATGATGTCGCCGTAGATGCGGCGCGATTCGCCGGCAAACCATCGGAAGAATCGGGCGCCAAATGCGATTTCCCCTCGTGCCTCCGCCAGCGGTTTGCCCATTTCCTCAGTCAGGATCTCTGCGAGAGCATCCTGATGATCCATCAGCGCCTCGTACATTCGGTTGAGCACATCGGCCCGTTCATCAGGTCCGGCAACACGCCAGGATTCGAACGCCTTGTGTGCGACGTCGATCGCGTCGGACGTCTCGGCCCGGCCGCACCGGGGGACGGTACCGATCGTGGCACCTGTCGCCGGGTTCAGGACGTCAAACGTCGCGTTGTCTCGGGCGTTGTGCCATTTGCCGCCGATAAATACCTGTTCACGCTTTTGCATATGATCCGTTCCAGAGACTTATATCTTATATAAGACTAATTTTATCACAGATTGGTAAATATGGGTGGCGGCGAAAGCGACCTTATTGATCGCATCGCCCTACTGTCAGTCTTCCTGTTTAGCGTCGGGAATTGCTTTCGGGTTGTTGTGCTTGGTGGCCGAATCTGAGTCGAAAGAAACGGGGGCGTCGAACAAGACTCACTGGTCTCTTTGACCTTAGGAAAATATTGTCCCGTTGGCGTGTTGAACAGGTAAGGTAATTACGCGCTTGTAGCTTAAATCACGGTCTTTTTATGGGACCGCTGTAGCCTATAAGTATTTAAGAATAAGAACGAAATTGGAATTGAAATGACTGGCTTCGAACCAGGTGCGTGACTCCGTCTGTCAACGCGGCGCGCGCGTTACTCAGACATGGGCTATTCGTTGCGAATCAACGGCGCGCACCACGACCGCGCTAGAAACGTGGGAAGAATGAGCCGTTTAAGAAAACCGCTGCAGTGTTGGCCACGGTTTTTCATATCAGGAGTAGAGTCGGAGCTGATAATATTCTCGTCGACAAACGATCTTGAATCGAAGTGAATACGCACGAAAATTGTTTCACACGTTTTGCGTTTTACACGGTAAAGACTTTTGATCCTGTAGGTATCTGTTTACCGTGTAACGGGGCGTCTGCGTCCGATCGTTAGGGCTGCAAACCATCGTCGTCTGCCTGCGAAACACTGCTGTTCACCTGGTCAACGCCGACCATCCGGTGTCAATCCCACACGTATTTCCATAAATCAAAACGCGTTCAACAATCGGCCGTTTGATTCGGCTCTTTGTGTCAGCGGTGATCGTCCTCGATCGCCGCTGACACAGAGTGTGATCCTAGGCGTGCGTTTGTGACCGATCCGTCGTTCAGGACCTGCTCAGTAGGTCTGACTGTCCTGAAAGGCACCTGATCGAAGCGCGTCCTTACTGAGCGAAGCGTGGTAAGGACGCGCGGGTCCAGCCCATGAACGGTGCCGGCTGACGAGTCGCTTTTCTACTGACGAGCGAAGGATGAGGCCCTAGCCTTAGGGGGTGACATCGAATATAGACGCAGCCACGGCGTATAACGTGGCACCAGTGCTTTATGGGTCGGCAGCAAGCACAGGGGTCATAGATCCCGGGTCCATCTTTCATTCAAGCAGACTGAGTCTGCATCTTCCAAAGGAGGTGATTTCACCATTATTAGTAGGCGGCCCTACGGGCCAATTGTTGGACTGCATCGAATTACTTTTCAATAGAGAAGAATCGGTGTTGCCTGTCACCAGGCACATTCAGGTCAGACTGGGAGTGGTGTCCCACGATATTTACGCTCTTTTGAGCGAACCTCTATGACTACGGTCATTGAGGCTATCGGAAACACTCACCAAAAAGTGAGTCCTACACCGTGAGAGGCCTGAACTACCAACTCAAACAGCTCTGCCGGCACAACCGGGACGGCAGCTTCGGCACCCAGGTGCAGCGAGAACGTGAGCTCACGCTGATCGCCAATCAACTGCATGAACTGGGCTACCGGTGCATGAACCAGCGCTCCCTGAAGCCAAGACACATCGAAGCGCTGGTCGAGCGTTGGCTCAAGACCGACATCGCCACCGGTACCATTAAGAACCGTATGTCAGCGATTCGCTGGTGGGCAAGGAAAGTGAACAAACAAAACGTGGTGGCGCGATCGAACGACCACTACGGTATCCCGAATCGGATCTTTGTCTCGAACAAGTCCAAAGCCAAATCGGTTTTAGAGGCCGATTTGGCCAAAGTGCGTGATGTGCACGTCCGTATGAGTCTTCGATTACAACAGGCCTTTGGCCTGCGACGCGAGGAGGCGATCAAGTTCATGCCAAGTGTCGCTGATCGGGGTGACTACCTGCAGCTAAAGCCGTCCTGGACCAAGGGCGGAAAGGCACGGCAGGTTCCCATCCGAACCAAGGAACAAAGAAAACTCGTGAACTTCGCCCACAAACTCGCAGGAAAAGGTTCGTTGATCCCAAGCGCTAGAAGCTACGTGCAACAGCTGCGAGTCTATGAAGGTCACACCAATCGCGCGGGGCTCTCCAAGATGCATGGTCTGCGGCACGCGTATGCGCAACGACGCTATAAAGAGCTGACGGGATGGCAGTCGCCGGCGGCGGGCGGCCTAACGTCAGAGCAGTTGACCGCCGGGCAACGTAATGAAGATCATGATGCGCGTCTTGCGATCAGCAAGGAGCTTGGTCACGAGCGGGAGCAGGTTACGGCGGTGTATTTGGGACGCTAAGTGGCAGCAGCGTGTCCGGCAGAGATCTTATTTGGGAGGTCGCTCGAGCGCGCGGCGATTCGCGCTTCGATCCAATCGACAACTTCACTTTCAACCCAACCGACCGTACGCGGACCAAGATTGATTTGCGTGGGAAACTGCTTTTGGGCGACTAGAGCGTAAATGGCAGAGCGTGAGAGCCCGGTCATGTTCTTAACCTGGGGAAGACGGAGGATAGTTGGTGCTGTCATGGCGTTGGATGTGCTCCAGAATTATGAATACCGCAGGGTAGCGTTGGGGCAGGGCAGCGACGTCGATTAAGCGTGCTGAGATCTGTTTGGATTTTTGTGAACATGTGGTCTCGAAAATATTCTTGCCGCGCTGAGGAGTTGCTACAGCTCTGCACCAACAACGCGTTGTAGTTCGTCGGCCCAGACCTGCATGGCCGAAACGCGTTCGTCCGCATAATCTGCGTGGTTGTAAACAGCCATTACTCCTGCCAGCCTGTGGTTGAGGATCTTTTCGACAACATGGGGGCCAATGCCCAGTTCATTCAATCGAGTAGCGAAAGTGCGCCGGAAGTCATGCGGCGTGAAATATCCCTGGTGATTTTGCTCCAGGTTTCCCCTGCCGATGTCATTTCTTTCGCACCATCGCCGCAAGAAAGACTGCACTGCTGTCGCGGAAGTGTCGCTGAATATATATCGGCAACGACGCGATTGCCTGTCAATGATGGAGCAGGCTTGATTTGATAAGGAGACCCAATGATCTCTGTCAGATTTGTTGTTTCTAGCTGGTATGAACCAGCGTTTCTTTTCAATGTCACTCCGCGTGGCGAGTTGGGTTTCTCTTATGCGTTGTCCCGTCAAAAGTAGGAAGCACATCAGGTCAGAATGACGGTCAGCCCTGCAAACAAGGCGAATCTCTTCGTCGTTCAATACGCGAATTCTGGGTTTCTCGATTCCACCAATCACCTTTCGATTCAGATCTACAATAGGCGAGTGTGAAAGGTAGCCAACCTGGACGCCATGCTTGAAGACGTTCTTCAATATTTCCATTAGACGGTTCGCTGCGACGTTGCCATGTTTCTTCGCATAAACCTTCAGTGATTTCCTGACGGTCAGCAACGTTACAAGATGGATGTTTGTTGCTACCAGATGAGGGTCGTCTTCGGTGAGGCGTCGAACATAGCCTTCCATCTGCTTTGGGCGCCGCCAAGTCGGCTCGTTCTGGTCGTACCAGTCGCCCAGGAGCTCCTCGACTGTCATTTTCTCAGCGGAGTGATCGCCAAACTGCTCCAACGCCTTACGTGCTGCAGCCAGGCTCATATCCGGGTAGCGACCGATAGTTGTAAAGCCCGCGACTTTGTTTCGTGTTCGACGGATAATCCACGATGCACTATTCTTGCGCTTGCGAAAATACAGTCCCCCGCCATCGGAGGTCATCGAGCTTTCAGATTTCCTGGCGAGCGCACGAATTTTTGTCGTGGTGAGGATTTGCTGCACAAAAATGCCTCTGGGCTACAAGTTGGGCTACAAGATATATTGGATATCGTGGGATACGGTCGGAACTACTAGGAAAAGAAAATCATTAAAAACAGTGAGTTATGAAAACAGAAGATCAGATTAGCATATTATTCGTCTGTATGGGCAATATTTGCCGATCGCCGACAGCGGAGGGTGTGTTTCGTCATCATGCCAACGAAGCTGGTCTGAGCGACCGCGTTTTCATTGATTCCGCGGGTACACACGCTTACCACGTCGGCGAGCCACCGGACCGTCGTGCGGTCGCTGCAGCTGAGCGGCGTGGAGTGTCATTACAGGATCTTCGTGCCCGCCGGGTCAGCGATGAGGACTTTGTTCGCTTCGACTACATCGTCGCGATGGACGAGGATAACGTCGCGCGACTTCAGGAGCAGGGGTCACCCGAGCACCATTCCAAGGTCCGGCTATTTCTCGAATTTTCATCGAGCGGTAAGCAAGACGTGCCGGATCCTTACTACGGCGGCGCGGCTGGATTCGAACGGGTACTCGACCTGGTCGAAGACGCGTCTCGCGGCCTGCTCGAGACGCTCTTCAAAAGGTAGCAGCGGGCGTAAGCCTCAGTCCTGTGCCGGCTCGGCCGGCTTTACGTCCGGCTTTATGTCCGTTTTGGGCGTCGGCGTGGGTTCCGGTTTTGGTGCCGGCGTCGGTGCTGCCGTCTTCGATGGCGGTTTGGTCGCAGCCGCTGGCTGCGGTTCCCAGGGTAGTAGCCGCGCAGTGGGTTTCGCCTCCGCAGCAGCGCCATTACCGTCACCGGATGGTTTTGACTCCGCTTTCGGCTTGGGCGTGGGTGTTGGCGTCGGCTTTGGCTCCGATTGTACGTCCGGCTTCGGCTTCGGCTTTGCCTCTGCCTGAGGCTTTGCTTCCGCCTTAGGCTTCTCGGCCGGCTTGTCACTGAAGGTCGGCACCTTTTGCGAAGCAGTATCGTCGAGTTTGGACGCCGCGCGGGCCCGCTCTTCGTCAGTGCGAGCTCGTGGTGGGCTTTTGTCTTGCGTCGGCTTCGTTGCTGCGGCTGATTTCTCAGCCGGTTCCGACGAACTCTCTGCCTGGCTGTTGTCCGCTACCTGCTCGGGCTTGTCTGGGCTGCGCCGACGGCGACGTCCGCCACGGCTGCGGCGGCTGCGGGAACTGCGCTTCGGCTCGTTACCCGACGAGTCTGCTGCGTCCTGTTGCGGCTGGGTCTCGTTTGGCTTCTGCTCGGTATCGGACTGTTGGGCATTGCTCTGTTGTGACTGGTTCGCGCGCGAGCGGTCAGTGCTTTCGCCCTTTTTGGCCGGTGCCTTTTTCGCCGCGGCTTTTCGCGGAGTCGCTTTCTTGGAAGCAGTCTTCTTCTTGCGCGCCGGACGCCGTTTGTCTGCTGACTGGCGCGTCGAGCTGCGCCCGCGCGCGGGTTTTGACCGTCGGCTGCTGCTCGTTTTGCCGCGCTTCTTCGCCGGCGTCTTCTTCTCGTCGCCGGTGAAAAAGGCCATCAGGGTCGCCCAGAGTCCTTTTTTGGCCGGCTGTTTGCGACGCGGCGCAGGCGAGCTTGGCTTCAGTGTAGCGACGACCGGCTGCTCGATATCTTTGCGTTCCAGAATGGCTTGCGGCGATTCTGGCTCGTCGAGCGTCTTGGACAGTTCATAACTGACGCCGGAATTTTCCGGCAGTTCGACCTGGTCGTCACGCACGCGCCGGACCTCATAATGAGGTGTTTCGAGCAACGAATTGGCAACCATGACGACCTGCGTATCGTTGCTGGCCTCGAGGCTGCGAACCCAGTCGCGCTTCTCGTTCAGGAGATAGGTTGCAACTTCGACCGGCAACTGCGCAATGACCTTGGACGTGCGCTCTTTGCGAGCTTCTTCACCGACAAGCCGCAAGATGGCCAGCGCTAGTGATTCGATGCTGCGAATTGTGCCGAAGCCCGAACAGCGTGGGCAGGTCTGGTAAGCCGACTCGCCGATTGAGGGGCGTAAGCGCTGGCGTGACATCTCCAGCAGGCCGAAGCGGCTGATCTTGCCAATCTGCACGCGCGCGCGATCCTGTCGGACTGCTTCACGCAGACGATTTTCGACATCCCGTTGGTTCTTCTGCGGACCCATATCGATGAAGTCGATTACGATCAGTCCACCAAGGTCGCGGATGCGCAACTGGCGTGCGACTTCCTCGGCCGCCTCAAGGTTGGTGTTAAACGCGGTGGCTTCAATGTCACTGCCCTTGGTTGCGCGAGCCGAGTTGACATCGATCGAGACGAGAGCCTCGGTATGGTCAATGACAATACTGCCACCCGAGGGCAACGTCACCGAATGCCCGAAGGCTGACTCGATCTGGCTTTCAATCTGGAATCGCGTGAACAGCGGTACCGGGTCAACGTAGTGTTTGAGCTTCTTGAGATTGTGCGGCATGACCTGCTCGACGAATTCGTGCGCGTCTTTGTAGGTCGCCTCGTCGTCGATGAGAATCTCGCCAATCTCATTGCTCAGGTAGTCGCGCAGTGCGCGTACGACGGAATCGCTTTCCCGATAGATCAGGAAAGGCGAGGCACGCTCGAGCACGACATTGAGAATCGCCGTCCAGACGGTCAACAGGTTTTCGAGATCCCATTTGAGCTCTTCGGCGGTGCGGTCGATGCCCGCCGTTCGCAGGATGACGCTCATGTTGTCCGGGATTTCAATCTCGTTCAGCGATTTGCGTGCAAGATCGCGATCGGAGCCGGTGATACGGCGCGACACGCCACCGGAGTGGCCCTTGTTGGGTTTCAAAACGATGAAGCGGCCGGCGAGGCTGACAAAGGTCGTTAAGGCTGCCCCTTTGTTGCCGCGCTCTTCCTTATCGACCTGGACGACGATGTCCTGACCTTCCCTCAATACATCCTTGATATTCGGCTTGCCGCCGCCGCCGCTTTCCTTGACGAAATATTCGCTGGAAATCTCTTTCAGCGGCAGAAAGCCGTGCCGGTCGGATCCATACTCTACAAAAGCGGCTTCGAGGCTGGGCTCGATGCGCGTGATTTTGCCTTTGTAAATATTGGCCTTCTTGCGTTCGCTAGAAGGGGCCTCGATGTTGAGATCGTATAGACGCTGGCCATCGACCATCGCCATGCGCAACTCTTCTTGTTGAGTTGCATTGATTAGCATTCTTTTCATATTGCCCTACTTGATAATTAGTCTTGAAGGGCAGCAATTCGGGGCTTGGCGCCGCCAGGCGGGCGCAGGGGAGGTCACACACCGTGAGGCGCAGCGATAGCGCACCGTTAGTGGTATTTGCGAATTCGAATCGGGTCTGCGCCAGGAGAGCCAGTACCCACGATAAAATCAGCATGATTTCCCTGCGGCTTTGCCGCTCTGGCGCCAGCTAAATCCCGTGCTCGCTGCCATCTGAAATCTGGTTTCGCAAAACGCGAAACCCATAAAACAAACCGGCCACAGCCACCGGATGGTTAAAAAACAAGCAGCTGTGGGTGAAAATCCTAAGGCGGCCAATCCAGGATCGGAAGCCGCTCGGGCTTTGTGACTTGGCCAGACAGGTATGCCCGGCGGCCACAGGACGCTAATATAGCACACCGTTACGTCACTTCAAGTTATTGATCATGCAAGAAAAGCCAGTACATGGTGGCAGCGATACAGCCGCTTCGGAGTTGTGTCAGACCCGCGTTCGCAAGGTGCAGATCGGTGCTGAGGAGGCCGGCCAGCGTATCGATAACTTTTTGCGCCGGCAGTTGCCTGGCGTGCCGAAAGGGCGGATTTACCGGCAGCTGCGGCGCGGTGAGGTGCGGGTCAACAGCGGCCGGGTGCGGGCGGAGTACAAGCTGAAAGAAGGCGACGAGGTGCGCGTGCCGCCGGCTAGAATCAGGATCGGGCCACCGCCACCATCATCGAATTTCGCCGCGAGCATCCTTGAGCGTGTCATTTATGAGGACAAGCGGTTACTGGTCGTCAACAAGCCGACCGGAGTTGCCGTGCATGGCGGCAGCGGTATCAGTCATGGTGTCATCGAACTGCTGCGACATGGGCGGCCGGAGCTCAAGGATCTCTCGCTCGTGCATCGCATCGACAGGGAGACGTCGGGTTGTCTGGTCCTTGCCAAGCGCCGCAGCGCGTTGCGCGAGCTGCACGCCCGATTCCGGGAAGGGCAGGTCGAGAAGAGCTACCTTGCGTTAGTGCTTGGCGACTGGCAGCTCGGGGACCAACTTATCGATGTGCCACTGTTTGTGCAGAACCGACGTAACGGTGAGCGTCATGTGGTGGTCAGCGATAAAGGCAAGTCCGCGCAAACGCGAGTAAGGCTGTCGCGGACATTCGGCCTTTACAGCCTGCTGCAGTGTTCGCCGATGACCGGCAGGACTCACCAGATCCGGGTACATCTTCAACATACCGGCCACCCGATTATTGGCGACAATCGCTACGGCGATGAGGAGGCGAATCGCCAAGCCGAGAAATTCGGGCTGAAACGTTTGTTTCTGCATGCCCAGTCGATCGCTTTCGCCGATGACAGCGGCAATGAGCTGCACTTTACGGCGCCGCTCGCGGATGATCTGGAGAGCTTCCTGAATAAGGGTGTCGTTCAAGCGCAGCGGCAAAAAAAGAAATATCGAGGTAAAGAAGGCGGCAAATACTAGCCGTTGGTTGCCTGTGGACGATAATATATGACGATGAAATTCATTCTAAGAACGTTGATGATTTACGTAGTCGGGCTTTCAATGTCGCTGGCTCAAACCACTGGCATTACCGATGGGACTGAAAACGCCACGGTCTCCGAGCGGGAGCGATTAGGGAATCAGCGGATACAGATAGAAGCCGAAATGCGGGCACGCGAAGAGCAGCGACGTCTTGAAGAGGCAGAACAGGCGAGGCTGCGAGCGCAGGAAGCGGCGATAAGAAGCGAAGAGGTCGCCATTGCTGCGGGTTCAACGCCTGGTGCGACCGCGGTAGGCAGCAGTGTCGACATGACTCGAACGCTTGAGCAATTGCGAATGTTGGGCGAGCTGAAAGACGACGGATACATCACTGAGGAAGAATTCCTGAAGATCAAACAAAAGATCCTGGACAGCCGTCTCTGAGTCAGATCCTCTGTGGCGAGATATAGCCCAGTTCCAGCAAACGATCCGAAACCCAGATCATCGGCAGGCCGATCAGTGCGGTGGGATCATCGGATTTGACCGATTCGAATAATACGAATCCGGCACCTTCGATCTTGAAGCTGCCGGCGCAGTCGTAGGGCTCGTCGAGTTTAAGGTATGACTCGGCGAGTCGACGGTCGAAATCCCGGAAGCGTACCTTGGTCTTGTCCGTATGTTCGTAGCGTGTGCGACCGATCGGATCGAGAATACACACCGCTGTTAAAAAGGTCACAACCTGCCCGGACGCCGCAAGCAGTTGCTCGACGGCTTTTTGGTGGTCACCGGGTTTGCCTAGAATACGACCGTTGAGTACTGCCAGCTGATCGGCGCCGATCACCAGTGCTCCACGCGATTTGGTCGCGACTGCTTCGGCTTTCTTGCGGGCGAGATGGCTGGCCAGCTCGCCCGGACTGAGGCCGGCGCCGTTGCTTTCGTCGACATCCGGCTCCATCGTCTCGAACTGGTCGAGGAAGCGGTCGAGCAGGCCACGCCGATAGGGCGACGAGGAGGCGAGAATGATCGTCGGTGCTGACGGGTTTTGCATAAATAAATCAGAGCGTTAAGGGATTTCCGCAGAATATTACCCGGTTTGTCGCTGATTGCCGACATTTATTGTCATTGGGAGCGGCTGGGGGAGCGGCTGGAGGCTTTGACAGTGGCCGCTGAGGTACTTATCATGCGCCCGCCATGAGTGATCCGCTGCGTATGTGCCGCACTGCGGCCGAATGGGCAGCAGCTGGCCAACTTATTGATATTTCTCAGAAACTTACTAGTTTCGAGCGACTTGGGCCAGTGGTGGAAGAGGATCTGGCTGCGCTGGGCGAGGATGCAATCCCGTCTGGCTGGCGCGATTCGACGATTAATGCCAGGCTGGAATTTGGCTTCGCCGATGTTCGCAACAGCGTGCCGATGGTGCAATGTAAGGTCTCGGCGACGGTAGATACTGTCTGTCAGCGTTGTCTGGAAGCGTTCCGGCTGCCGCTCGAGGTTGAGGCGAAGCTGTTGCTTCTTGGTCTCGATGAGACTGTTGAAGGGTACGATGAGTTTGAGGTCTGGGAACTGACGGAAGGCACGTTGCGGCCGCTGGATATCGTCGAGGAATTACTCGTCATGTCGATGCCGTTCTCGGCAATGCACAGCGAATCGGCAGCGTGTAAGGCACTTGCTACGCGCGTGGCTGATAGCGATGAAATGACAACACCGTTTGCCGCACTTCGCGAGCAAATGACGCAGGAACATTAGAGCCCGGCGAAAACGTTCGGGCAGGAGAAGAATATGGCTGTTCAAAAAAGTCGCAGGACCCCCTCAACGCGCGGTATGCGCCGCTCACACGACAAGGCGACGAAGCCGACGTTGTCCGTCGATCCGACCTCGGGTGAGACGCACTTGCGCCATCGGATGACTCCGGACGGTTTCTACCGTGGCAAGCAGGTTGTAGCGCAGCCTGAAATAGCAGACGACGAAGAATAACCTGATCCCCTGATTGGCCGGCCCGTCCCCGGCTCTTTCAAAGTTGGGAACACACTCAAGAATTTCACTTGATGCAATGAGCGGCGACCTCGGCGCCGAGATTGTCGTGCGCGCGGCTGCCGCGACGATGCAGAAATACGCAAATATCGAACTCATTCTGGTCGGCGACGAATCGGAGCTTCAGGCACTCGTTACAGGCATCGTCGGTAATGACCCACGACTGAAGATCAGGCATGCGAGCGAAGTAGTCGCGATGTCAGAGCCGCCGGCCGATGCGCTGCGCAAGAAAAAAGACTCCTCGATGCGCGTCGCACTGAACCTGGTTAAGTCAGGCGATGCTGATGCCTGCGTCAGCGCCGGCAATACCGGTGCGCTCATGGCGACGGCGCGTTTTGTGCTCAAGATGTTGCCCGGTATCGATCGTCCGGCAATCATCGCGGAGCTGCCGGCAATCGGTGGGTCATTGCATATGCTCGATCTCGGTGCCAGCATCGAGGGTAGTGCCGAACACCTGTTTCAATTTGCCTTGATGGGCTCGATCGTTGCTGCGGATATCACGGCCATCGAAGCGCCCCGCGTCGCACTCCTGAATATCGGCGCCGAAGACATCAAGGGTAATGACACGGTAAAAGCGGCCGCGGCAGCGTTGAATGCGAGCACGCTTAACTACGTCGGCTTTATCGAAGGTAATGAGCTGTTCTCCGGGAAAGCTGACGTTGTGGTGACGGATGGATTCACCGGCAATGTTGCGTTGAAGACCATGGAAGGTACGGTCGGACTTTGTCGGCATTACATGCGACGTGCTTTTACGCGCGGCTGGCTTGCGAAGTTGCAGGCGCTGCTTGCAAAGCAGGTACTCAAGAGCCTGGCAACGGAAATGGACTCGCGCAACTACAACGGAGCGACTCTTGTCGGCCTAAATGCTATTGTTATCAAGAGCCACGGCAGCGCAGATGCATACGCGTTTCAGCATGCGATCGATACCGCAGTCGTTGAGGTCCGCAACCAGGTGCCGACACAGATTCGGCAGCTGCTGCAAAAGGAAACCACATGACGTATTCGCGCATCGTTGGGACGGGCCGCTTCCTGCCGGAACGCATCATGACGAACTTCGATATGGAGAAGATCGTCGATACGACCGACGAGTGGATTCGTACGCGCACGGGCGTTGAACGGCGCCACGTTGTCGCCGAGGATCAGACCACGTCTGATATGTGCGTCGAAGCCGCGAAGATTGCTATCGAGGATGCCGGAGTCGATGTTGCCGACATTGATCTTGTTATTACCGGAACGACCAGTCCGGATCTTGTTTTTCCGAATGTCTCGACCTTGGTTCAGCACCGATTGGGAATACCCGCGTGCCCGGCGTTCAGCCTTGAAGCGGCGTGCACGGGATTTATTTATGCGTTAACGATGGCCGACAAATTCATTCGCCTGGGCGACGCCAAGTGTGCGTTGATCATGGGGGCAGAATGCATAACGAAGCTGATGGACTGGAAAGACCGCAATACCTGTGTCCTGTTTGGCGACGGTGCGGGCGCGGTCATCGTCAAGCCGTCGGAGGAGGCGGGCCTGATTTCGACGCACCTCGGCGCTGATGGTCAATACAAAGACTTGTTGTTCTACCCGGTGGGCGTCTCCAAAGATCTTGCCGCGGCGGGCACGGACGGGGCTGCGATTAACATGATCGGCAGTGAAGTCTTCAAAGTCGCGGTCAAGACGCTCGGTGGCATTGCGACTGAGACGCTTGAGAAAGCCGGCATTGAGCAAAGCGAGCTTGACTGGTTGATTCCGCACCAGGCCAACATTCGTATTATTCAGGCGACAGCCAAGCGCCTGAATTTGCCAATGGAGAAAGTGATAGTAACGGTACAGGATCATGGCAATACCTCTGCGGCATCAGTGCCGATGGCGCTGGATGTCGGTATTCGCGACGGTCGTGTGAAACAAGGTCAGCTGGTATTGATGGAAGCGTTTGGTGGTGGATTCACCTGGGGCTCCGTCCTGATGCGTTTGTAGTCGGTGAGTCGAAACATGAAACCAAAACTCATAATCGGTAACAAGAACTACTCATCATGGTCGCTCCGTGCCTGGCTGCTGCTGAAAGAGGCGGGCATCGACTTTGAAGAACACCTTATTCTGCTGGACACTGAGACATTCGCTGCCGACATTGCAGCGTTTTCCACGGCCGGCAGGGTGCCGGTGCTGCAGCTCGGCGATCTCACTGTCTGGGATACCCTGGCAATTGCAGAAACCGTCGCTGAGCGCTGGCCTGAAACGCAGCTGTGGCCGGCGGACCCCGACGAGCGCGCGCACGCGCGCTCAATCTCCGCGGAAATGCACTCCGGGTTCCCGTACCTGAGAGAACACATGCCAATGAACTGCCGCGCCATGGGCCGCAGGGTGCATTTGCTCGATGAGCTTGGCGAGGACATCGATCGCGTCATTGCGATCTGGGCAGAGTGTCATCGGCTTTACGGCGACCGGGGTGGCTGGTTATTCGGCGATTTCTCGATTGCTGACGCAATGTTTGCACCCGTTGTTCTGCGATTGCGCACCTACGGCATTAACCTGCCGGAGTCGGCCGGTTTTTATCCGCATCGTTTGCTCGAAAGTAATGCGATGCAAGCGTGGTTGGCCGCGGCCGAGTGTGAGGTCGAAGTCATCGAAGCGGAAGAGAAAGGGTAGTAATGATTCGCCTGGCTTTGCCGGTCGCGATACTCTTTTGTGCGGTCTTGCCGGCACGCGCGGAAGTTTACGAGCTGCCGCCTGCGGGCTTCGATGTCATAGGCGCACTTTCAAGCGTGACCACGCGTTACGAAGACACGCTCGTTGATGTTGCGCGCAGTCATGGGCTCGGCTACCAGGATATCGTTCGTGCTAATCCTGATGTTAACGTCTGGGTGCCGGGCGAGGGTACAGAGATTCGTCTGCCGACACGCTTCGTATTGCCGCCCGGTCCACGCGAAGGCCTGGTTCTGAACCTCGCTGAATACCGCATGTACTACTTCCCGAAAGCGGAGAAGGACCAGCCGGCTTACGTTTATACCTACCCGATCAGTATTGGCCGCATGGACTGGGAAACACCGCTTGGTCTGACAAAGATCACGGCGATGGCGAAAAACCCGGCATGGTATCCGCCGCAATCGGTGCGCGACGAACACGCGGCGGACGGTGACCCGCTACCGCGCATCGTGCCGCCGGGTCCCGACAATCCGCTAGGTACGCGCGCATTGCGCCTCGGTCTTCCCGGTTACCTGATTCACGGCACCAACCGGCCGGCCGGTGTTGGTATGCGCGTGTCGCACGGATGTATTCGCATGTTTCCCGAAGATATCGAATTTCTGTTTCAACGCGTTGGTGTGAATGTGCCGGTACGCATTATCAATGCACCGGTGAAGATCGGTTGGGACGGTGAGGAACTGGTGGCGGAGATTCATCCACTGCTCGAAGCGCCGCAACAATCGCTGGTTGAAGGGTCGGCACAACAGGTGGACAAACTTGATGCGGACACCGAGTCGCTGGCGGTCATTGCGCCTGGCAAGGACCCGTTAACACAGGTGACCGAACAGTTTATTACGGTAACGGCAGAGCGTGCGGGACAGCTCGACTGGGACGTTGTCGAGTTGCTGGTAAAACGTTCCAACGGTATTCCGGAAACGATTGGTACGAGCATAAAAAACGCCGCGACAAGCGCGGCGTCCGAATA
>CAZTQL010000059.1:0-15721 GCA_964615665.1 uncultured Woeseiaceae bacterium
CTGCACAATTCGCCAGCCTTTTAGCAGTAGAGAGAATTTAGTACCTTGGCAAAGGAAGAAGCCCTTCAAATGGAAGGCGTCGTAAAAGAGACGCTGCCCAACACCACGTTCCGCGTCGAGCTGGAAAACGGGCATATTGTGACTGCGCACATCTCCGGAAAGATGCGCAAGAACTACATTCGTATCTTGACGGGCGACAGCGTCACCGTCGAGCTGACACCTTATGACCTGAGCAAAGGCCGCATCGTCTATCGCGGCCGCTAGTTAGTCACTGCTCGCGGTCTAGTCCTCGGGCAAATGCTCCAGTTCTTTTAGTACGGGTTCTGCAATCAACTGCAGGTCATCGTCTGGCCCGAGAACTATCTTGACATGCCCTCCGTCTGCGAGGCTGCCAAACAGCAGCTCTTCGGCCAGCGGCCGTTTGATCTGCTCCTGGATTACACGCGCCATCGGGCGTGCGCCCATTTTCGGGTCGTAGCCACGTTCGGCAATCCAATCCCGCGCCGCGTCATCGAGCTCGAGCGTGACGTTGTTGTTGCCAAGTTTAGCCTCGAGTTCGACCACCAGCTTGTCGACGACCCGTTTAATCGAATCGATTTCAAGCGGCGCAAACTGAATGATCGTATCAAGTCGATTACGAAACTCCGGTGAGAAGCGCTTCTTGATGATCTCCATGCCATCGCTGGTGTGATCCTGCTGTGTGAAGCCGATTGACGCGCGGCTCATTTCTTCCGCACCGGCGTTCGTCGTCATCACCAGAATGACGTTGCGAAAATCCGCTTTGCGGCCGTTGTTATCCGTTAGCGTGCCGTGATCCATAACCTGCAACAACAGGTTGAAAACTTCGGGATGTGCTTTTTCTATTTCGTCGAGCAGCACAACGGCGTGTGGATTCTTGCTGACCGCTTCAGTTAACAGACCACCCTGGTCGAAACCGACGTAGCCCGGCGGAGCGCCGATCAACCGCGACACGGTATGTCGCTCCATGTACTCGGACATGTCGAATCGGATCAGCTCCACACCCATGATCATCGCCAGTTGCCGGGTGACCTCGGTCTTGCCGACGCCGGTGGGGCCGGCGAACAGGAACGCACCGATCGGCTTCTCGTCCTCGCGGAGACCGGATCGAGACATCTTGATCGCACTGCTAAGCGCCTCGATAGCGCGGTCCTGACCAAAAATAGTCAGTCTGAGATCGCGTTCCAGCGTACGCAGAACGTCGCGATCCGATGCCGAGACACTCTTCGCCGGAATGCGCGCCATCTTCGCGACAATTTGTTCAACCATCTCGACCGTAACGCGATCGCTTCTCTCTGCCACCGGCTTCAGCCGCAGATTGGCTCCGGCCTCGTCCATGACATCAATTGCCTTGTCAGGTAAATGCCGGTCGTTGATATGCCTTGCTGCAAGTTCGGCCGCCGACTCCAGCGCGCCACTGTCATAGCGCACGCCATGGTGCTCTTCAAAGCGGGATTTGAGGCCGTGCAGGATAGCCACGGTTTCCTCGACGCTGGGTTCCGGCACATCGATCTTCTGGAAGCGCCTCGCCAGTGCGTGGTCCTTCTCAAAAATGCCGCGATACTCGGTGTACGTTGTTGAACCGATACAGCGCATCTCGCCGTTCGCCAGCACCGGTTTGATCAGGTTGCTCGCATCCATGACGCCGCCGGACGCCGCTCCTGCGCCAATGACTGTGTGAATCTCGTCGATGAAGAGGATTGCGCCGGGGTCATCGCGAATCTCGGCGATCACGCCCTTGAGCCGCTTCTCGAAGTCTCCCCGATACTTGGTGCCCGCGATCAGCGTGCCCATGTCGAGCGCGTAAATGGTGCTGTCACACAACACTTCGGGGACCCGTTCCTCTGTAATCATTCGCGCCAGCCCCTCGGCCAGTGCCGTCTTACCAACACCGGCCTCGCCGACATACAGCGGGTTGTTCTTACGTCGGCGGCACAGAATCTGCACGGTGCGCTCGACTTCCAGTTCGCGGCCAATCAATGGATCAATCTTGCCCTGAATCGCCCGCTCATTGAGGTTGGTTGCATAGAGTTCCAGCGGTGATGCCTCAGCTTCTGCTTCCGACTCCTGCGTCGCCTCCGCCTCGCTTTCACCACCCTCCCCGGAAACCTGCGGCATACCGTGGGAGATGTAGTTGATGACATCCAGGCGCGTAATGTCCTGCAGATTGAGGAAATAAACGGCCTGTGATTGTTTCTCGCTAAAAATCGCCACGAGAACATTGCTGCCGGTGACTTCTTTCTTACCACTGGACTGAACATGAAAGACGGCGCGCTGCAGGACGCGTTGAAAGCCGAGCGTTGGCTGGACCTCGGTGTCATCTTCTTCGGGCAGTAACGGCGTTTGCTCGTCGACGCACTCAGCGAGCTGCCGCCGCAGCTCCGTAATATCCGCGCTACAGGCCTTCAGAATCTCGTGCACCCTGGGAATATCCAGCAAAGCCAGCAGCAGATGTTCCACCGTCATGAATTCATGGCGGCGGTCGCGCGCGCGCTGAAACGCCTCGTTTAAGCAGAACTCTAGCTCGCTACTGAGCATACCGATGCCTCACTTCCTTTCAGGTCTCTTCCATAGTGCACAATAACGGGTGCTGATGCTGTTTGGCTATGCCCATGACCTGCGCCACCTTGGTCTCCGCGATCTCATGGCTGAAAACGCCGCAGACACCTTTGCCCTTCGTATGCACCTCCAGCATCACCTGTGTCGCCCGGGTGCGCTGCATGCCGAATATCGTCTCAAGGATATCAACAACGAATTCCATTGGTGTGAAATCGTCATTAATGAGCAGGACACGGTAGAGCGGCGGCCTTTTAAGCTTGGGGCGCGCCTCTTCCACGGCCAGCTCATGGCTGCCCTGCGATTGGTTTTCAGATCCGTTTTCGCTCATCGTTAACAATGTGGATGTTACATATCGCCGAGAGTTCGTTGTGCGGCCAAATCGGTGAATTTCAAGAGGATTCCATATCACGTCAGAAAATACCCGTATATCCCTGCGAGATATGGATTTTCCAAGACAATTCGGCTTGTCGCCCGTGCGCTGTAACCCGTATCATCGGTTCGCTGCGTTCTCAATAAACTGAAACTACGGAATTTAGTCGAACTCGACATGATCAGCAAAGCCAATTGGTCGGATTTTTCAAATATGGACGGCAGCTCCGTGCTGGCGTCGGTGAATCGGCTTGTCCCGCCCTGGGTGGCCCTGCTGCTGGTCATTGCCATCGCCTGGCAGATTGCGAAAATCATCTGGTTGCTGATCCCGGGTCCTGCTGTCGGTGACCCGATCTCATTACCGGCATCCGCTGCTGCCGGCAACTCGTCGATACTCGGCACCGATGTTCAGGCGATCGCCAGCACGCACATGTTTGGCGTGGCGGACCAACAGGCCGCCGATGCAGCGCCCGTAATTTCCGAGGACGACAATCTGGTCGACACGCGCCTGACCAACCTGTTGCTGAAAGGCACCATTGCGTCGTCGATACCGGAGTTCTCTGTGGCCGTCATTGCTGACGGCAATAAGGATGAAAAGGTGTATGCCATCGATGATCCGATCGGATCCAACGTCAAGCTGCATGCTGTGTATGCCGATCGCGTCGTACTCAACGAAAACGGCGCACTCACGAATCTCAAATTGCCGCGCGAGTTTGAAGCCGCCAAGTCTACTCCGGCACGCCGTGCCACCACGAATGTTCGGCGAGCGACGAGCGCCAACTCATCGAGCATCCAGTCGGTGCTGTCGCAGAACCTGACAAAACTATCGGACGTAATTCGACCTACGCCGTATTTCGTCAATGGCCAGCAAAGTGGCTACCGTGTTTATCCGGGGCGTAATCGGCAGCAGTTCGCCTCGCTGGGGCTGCGCCCGGGCGACCTCATCAAGGACATTGACGGGCAGTCGCTAACTGACCCGACGCAGGCAATGCAGATTTTTCAGGCACTCGGCACGTCAGATCAGGTTACTGTTACGGTCGAACGTAACGGGCAGCCCGAGACCATCATATTAAGAACCAGTCAACTCGATATGGGTGACGAGAAAAACTAATGAATCGAATAACAAACAGACTGGGCGGCCAACTCTGCCGAATGTTAGTCGCACTATTGATGCTGACCTTCGCGAGCATGACGTTGGCACAACAAGCAGACGTTACGCTGAACTGGAAGGACGCCGATATCCGCAAGGTGGTCGAAGCCGTCAGCGAAGTTACTGGAAAGAACTTCATTATCGACCCGCGTGTCACTGGCAAAGTAACGCTGTTGTCCGCCACCCCAATGTCTGCTGACGCTTTCTATGAAGCATTCCTGTCTATCTTGCAGGTTCACGGCTATGTCGCGATCACGAGCGGCGATCTCATCAAGATCATTCCCGACGCAACCGCCCGACAATTCGCAGGACCGATCGGCACGTCGGGTGCTGCGGGACCCGACGATCTTGCCACTCAGGTCATTCAAGTCAGAAATGTCGGCGCAACCCAGCTGGTTCCCATACTGCGCCCGTTGATCCCGCAGTACGGCCACATGGTGGCGCATGCCGGCTCGAACATGCTCATAATCTCCGACCGTGCAGCCAATGTTGCCCGAATGGTCGCCATCATTCGTCGCATCGATCAGGCGAGCGACGAAGACATCGAGGTTGTACCTCTCGAACATGCTTCGGCTACCGACATCGTCCGTATTATGACGACGTTATCGCAGACGCCGCGCTCTGACGGTCTACCCGTTACCACGAGCCTGGTGGCGGACGCGCGAACCAACAGCGTGCTAATCGGCGGCGATAAGTCCGACCGCCTGCGGTTGAGGACCCTGATTGCGCATCTCGATACGCCGCTCGAGGATGGCGGCGACACACAAGTACGTTACCTGCGCTGGGCCGACTCCGAAGATCTTGCTGCCAAGCTGCAGCAGCATTTCACGGCCCGGGCCGGTGGCGCAGCCGGGCAAGCGGCTGCCGCCGGATCCGGCAACTCGGTAAGCGTGTGGGCGGACACACAAACCAATGCAATAGTCATCGACGCACCGCCAAAGATGATGCGCTCGCTCAACCAGATCGTCGACAAACTGGATATTCGCCGGGCGCAGGTGCTTGTCGAAGCGATCATCGTCGAAGTTATCGCTGACAAGACTGCCGAACTCGGTGTGACATGGGCTGTGGAGGGCGATAGTTCGAACACGCCGATCGCCGTTACCAACTTCCCGGACCTCGGTGCAGGTGTGGTGCAACTTGGCGCCGCGGCCGGCTCCGGTGGCGCTGTCAATCCCGGCAGCCTGCTCGGCGAGGGCATAACGGTCGGTGTAGGCCGGATCAGCGACACCGGGGTCAGTTTCGCCGCGATTCTCAAAGCGCTGCAGGGAGACGCGGACACCAATATTATTTCCACACCGTCGATAGTCACAACCGACAACGAGGAAGCCAGCCTCAACGTCGGCCAGGAGGTGCCCTTCGTCACCGGTTCGTACTCCAATAGTGGTGGTAGCACTGTCGGGGGCGTCAATCCTTTTCAGACGATCAATCGCGAGCAGATCGGAGTCCAGCTGACTATCACACCGCAAATCAATGACGGGGACTCGATGCTGCTCCATATTTCTCAGGAAATCTCGAACATCGCACAATCGGCGGCCGGAGCGGTCGACCTGATCACAAATCAACGCATTATCGAGACGACAGTCATCGTCGACGACGGCCAGATCCTCGTTCTCGGCGGCCTTCTCGAAGATGTTCTGCGCGAGAGCGACCAGCGTGTCCCGATACTCGGTAGCATTCCCGGGATTGGCGCTCTGTTTCGTAGCCGCAAGACAGATAAGGTGAAAACCAATCTGCTGGTTTTCATTCGAACGACTATCCTGCGCGATTCGACGGCCGTCACGAACGAAACCAACAAGAAATACAACTACATTCGCGACATCCTGAAGCAAAGCGAAGGCACCGGTATTCAGCTAATGCCGAACGCAGAACACTTCTCGTTGCCGCCTTTCGAGGAAGCCGACAGATCGACGCCCGGCGCCAACGAAGCCAACCAGTAGGCAGAATGGAAGCGAACAACGAAATCGTTCTTGAATTGGAGCAAGAAGGCGAGCCGGCCGAAGTGCCGCAGCGATTCCTGCCCTACACGTTTGCGAAGCGCCACGGCGTATTGATTCGTGACATCGACGACCAGCAAGCCGAGGCTGTGTATCGAAGCGGCGTATCGCCGATCAGCCTCGCGGAAGCGCGGCGCTTTGCCGGAGTACCGTTATCGCTGACGCGAGTTTCTGCCGATGAGTTTGATACGTCGCTGCGCGAGTTCTATGAGCAGGAACGCACCAACGCGGCCCAGATGGTCGATGGACTCGACGAAGACTTCAACCTGTCACAGGTGGCGCAGGATCTGCCGGAGCCCTCTGACCTGCTGGAAAGCGACGACGACGCGCCGATTATTCGTTTTATCAACGCCGTTCTGACAGAGGCCATCAAGGAAAACGCGTCGGACGTGCACATTGAGCCGTACGAGAATCGCCTTGGCGTGCGATTTCGTGTTGACGGGGTGCTCAAAGAAGTCCTGCAGACGCGCCGCGCTCTGGCGCCACTGGTTGTCTCACGCATCAAGGTCATGTCGAAGCTCGACATTGCCGAGAAGCGTCTACCCCAGGACGGCCGTATTTCACTCCGTATTGCTGGCCGCGCAGTCGACGTGCGTGTCTCGACCATGCCCTCAGGGCACGGTGAGCGTGTTGTGCTGCGTCTCCTCGACAAACAGGCCGGGCGAATCGAGCTTGGCGCGCTGGGCATGGATCCTGAAACCCAGAAGACAATGGACCACCTGATTCACCGGCCGCATGGCATCATCCTCGTCACCGGCCCGACCGGCTCTGGCAAAACCACGACGCTGTACGCGGCCCTTGCACGCATCAACGACAATAGCCGCAACATCATGACGATCGAGGATCCGATCGAGTATTTCATCGATGGCATCGGCCAGTCGCAGGTCAACACTAAAGTCGAAATGACCTTCGCGCGCGGCCTGCGGGCAATTCTTCGTCAGGATCCGGACGTTGTCATGGTCGGAGAAATTCGCGACCTGGAAACGGTGGAGATCGCCGTTCAGGCAAGCCTGACCGGTCACCTCGTGCTTTCGACCCTGCACACCAACACGGCGGCCGGTGCCGTCACACGCTTGCGCGACATGGGCGTAGAGCCGTTCCTGCTGTCCTCAAGTCTGCTGGGCGTGCTGGCGCAGCGACTGGTGCGGGTTCTCGACAAAGAGACCAGAATCCCCTACACCGCGCGCGAATACGAATGCGAGCTGCTGGGTGTCGACCCTGCAAACCCGCCAACGCTTTACCACCCGGGTGAAGGCGCCAACGGTGGTTTCATGGGTCGTACCGGTATCTACGAGCTCATCACTGTCGATGACGAAATGCGCGAAATGATCCATCGCGGCGTCAGTGAGCAGGAGCTCGACCGCCACGCGCGCAAGACCAGCCAGAGCATTCGAGCTGATGGCCGTCGACAGGTACTCGCGGGGACGACGACACTTGAAGAAGTGCTGCGCGTGACGCGTGAAGACTGATTCGGCATAGAACCGGGCCACAGGAACTCTTCGCATGGGCGCTTTCGAATACACCGCGATGGACAAGGCGGGCAAGCAGGTCAAGGGCCTGCTCGAGGGCGATACGCCAAAACACGTTCGCCAGTTGCTGCGCGATCGCAAGTTACTTCCCGTCAGTGTCAGTGAGGTCGCACGCAAGGAGGCGCGCCGGCAGAGCAGCTTTTCGTTTCGTAAGGGCATCTCGTCCAGCGAACTGGCGTTGATTACCCGACAGCTTGCATCGCTGTCGCAATCGGGCCTGCCGCTCGAAGAAGCACTGCTCGCCGTATCGCAACAAAACGACCAGCCGCGTACCAAGAGCGTGCTGCTGGGCGCTCGCGCCAAAGTTATGGAAGGACACACGCTCGCCAACGGCCTGGGTGAGTATCCTCAGGCGTTTCCCGAACTCTATCGAGCGACGGTCGCTGCCGGCGAGCAGTCCGGCCACCTTGACGTGGTGCTCGAGCGACTGGCGGATTACACGGAGGCTCGGCAAGAGCTGCGGCAGCGGGTTACCAACGCGATGGTCTACCCGATCGCACTGGTCGTCATGGCCGTCGCCATCATCAGTTTCATGCTCGCAACCGTCGTGCCGAAGATTGTCGGCGTCTTCGAGAACACTTCAGCAGAATTACCCGCTCTAACCAGCGGTCTTATAGCGACCAGTGATTTCCTGCGCGCGTATTGGGTTCTCGTCATTATAGGCATGGGGATTATCGGCTATGCCGTCTGGTGGATATTGCAAAAAGATGTGCCACGGCGACGTTTCCACGCATTTCTGTTGCGCATGCCAATTATCGGCCGCCTTACTCGCGGCGTAAACACGGCGCGCTTCACGCGCACTCTGAGCATCCTTGCGGGCAGCGGCGTTCCGATTCTCGAGGCGCTCACTATCTCCGCGGAAGTAATCGAGAATCTGCCGATGCGCGACGCGGTGCAGGATGCAACATTACGGGTGCGAGAAGGCGCATCGATCAGCAAATCACTTGCCGCCAGCAAGCTTTTTCCGCCCATGATGATTCACCTGATTTCCAGTGGTGAGGCCGGCGGTCGTCTGGAGGAAATGCTTGGTCGGGCCGCGGCGGGTCAGGAGCGAGAGGTCGACGGGCTCATTGCCGCCCTCCTCGGCATTCTGCAGCCCCTGCTCATCGTCATAATGGGTGCCATAGTTTTGACGATTGTCCTTGCAATTTTGCTGCCAATCTTTGAAATTAATAACCTGATTCGCTAATAATTCCAATCAACCTGCTTTGTGCCGGAGGGCTCTGCGATGAGCGGCAAGGACAACGAAAAAGAAGACGCCAAATTAGGCGACGTATCGTCTGAAGATACGTCTGAAGATACGTCTGAAGATACGTCTGAAGATACGCTAGCTGAGACGGTAGTAATGTCGGATGACGACGGTGACGCCTCCGTCGGTGACTCAACCGTCGAAATGGACATTGAGAGGCTGGTAGCGAAACTCGAAGCCAGTGATAGCGACGACGTGCATCGGCGCGCTGAGATGCGTCACAAGCTCGAAGAGCTTCGAGAACTCCACGCGCAGGAAATGGACAGTACGTTTAACATTAGTCTCGACGACGAAGACTAATTTTACGTCAGTGAAAATCGCGTGAGCGGGTGCAAAGATCGCCCAGCATGTCGGTGTGATCAAAAAGCTGCCGGGCGATTACATGAATTACCTTCCCCTCTATTTGTAGTTCTCCAGTAATACCCAGCAAACGCGCATTCAGCAACGCCGCCCGGTATTCCTCGGCTACCTGTTTCCAGATAATCACGTTGATCTGCCCGGTTTCATCCTCGAGCGTGACGAACGTGACGCCGCTTGCCGTACCCGGACGCTGCTTGGTGATAACCAGCCCTGCAACATTGATTTTCTGGCCATTATCCAGGCTCACCAGCCGCTTCGCAGTCACATAGTGATAGCGATCCATGTGCCCCCTGAGCAGGCACATCGGATGCCGTTCCAGGGTGAGACCGATGCTCTGGTAATCGGCCACAATATCCTGCCCCTCGGTTGGTTTCCTGAGAAGCGGCGTGGCCTCATAACGATGCATCGAAGTAAACAGCGGCGTCGGTTTCTCAACGCCGGAAACGGCCCAGCGAGCTCGGTAGCGATCGCCAGCCAGCGCGCGTAGCGCTCCTGATGAGGCCAGAGCTCCCAGCTCGCGTTTATCCAATCCCACACGTTCCAATAACTGCTGAACCTGTGCGTACGCTCCTGAGCGCCGCGCCGCGACTATTTTTTGTCCCGCTTCCTCTGACAGTCCCTTGATCATCCGGAGACCGAGGCGCAGCTCCGCTGTACCGCTTTCATCCGCTTCCAGGGAACAATCCCAGCTGCTGCGATTAACGTCGACAGCGTGAACCACCACGCCATGCCTCTGCACGTCTTGTACCAGCTGCGATGCGGAGTAAAACCCCATCGGCTGACTGTTTAATAACGCGCACGTAAACGCGGCAGGCTCATGGTATTTCAGCCAGCATGAGACATACACCAACAGCGCAAAACTCGCGGAATGTGATTCAGGAAACCCGTATTCACCGAAACCCTGAATCTGTCGAAAAATCTGTCGCGCAAATTCCTCTTTGTAGCCGCGAGCGCGCATGCCCGAGATGAGCTTATCTTCAAACGGCCCAAGACCACCACGACGTTTCCAGGCTGCCATGGCACGCCGCAGGCGATCCGCCTCTCCCGGCGTGAAGCCGGCCGCCACAACGGCCAGCTGCATGACCTGTTCCTGGAAGATCGGAACACCCAGCGTGCGCTGCAGTACGCTTCTGACCTCCTCGCTCGGGTAATCAACGGCCTCCTCGCCATTCCGCCTTCTCAGGTAGGGGTGCACCATATCGCCCTGGATAGGGCCTGGTCGGATAATTGCGACTTCGATAACCAGGTCGTAATAGCAACGTGGTTTTAGCCTCGGCAACATTGCCATCTGCGCGCGTGATTCAATCTGAAACACACCCATCGTGTCACCGTCGCAGATCATGTCATAAACGCGCGGATCTTCGGCCGGCACGCTGGCAAGCGTGTACTGTCGACCGCCAAAGTCCCGGATCAGGTCAAAGCTGCGGCGTATTGCCGTGAGCATGCCGAGACCAAGCACATCGACCTTGAGCAAACCCAGCTCTTCGAGATCGTTCTTCTCCCATTGAATGACGGTGCGTTCGGGCATCGATGCATTCTCGACGGGCACCAGCTTGTACAGCGGCGCGTTCGAAATAACGAAGCCACCAACGTGCTGCGACAGGTGCCGGGGAAAGCCAATCAACTCCCTGACCAGGTACAACAGACGCTTCATGACCGGACTGTCAGGATCGAGCCCGGCCTCCAGAACACGGCTGTCGTCGACTTTCTGCCCATCCCACCATTGCATCGAACGCGCCAGACGACTGACCTGCAAATCGCTCAGTCCCAAGGTCTTGCCGACATCGCGCAGCGCACTGCGAGGCCGGTAGGTAATGACAGTCGCCGCAAGTGCCGCGCGTTCGCGACCGTACTTCCGGTAAATGTATTGAATGACTTCTTCGCGGCGCTCATGCTCGAAGTCGACATCGATATCCGGTGGTTCGTTACGCTCCCTCGAAATGAAGCGTTCCACCAACATCTGCATGCGCTCCGGATCAACTTCGGTAATGCCAAGACAAAAGCACACGGCCGAGTTCGCCGCCGAGCCACGTCCCTGACACAAAATACCTTGCGAGCGTGCGTACGCGACGATGTCATAGACCGTCAGGAAATAGGGTTCGTACCTGAGGTCGGCAATCAACTCAAGCTCATGCTCGACAAGTTTGATGACTTTGCGGGGAACACCGCCGGGCCAGCGTCGCTGCATGCCCTCCCCGGTTAACTTGCGCAGATAAGAGGCCGGTGTTTCGCCCTCGGGCACCAGTTCATCCGGGTACTCATAACGCAGCTCATCCATGGAAAAATCAATAGTGTCAGCAATGCGCCACGTCTCATCGAGCAGCTCCTGTGGATAGGTGTGCTGCAACACCTCGAGTGAACGAAGATGACGCTCACCGCTGGGATACAGAGCAAACCCGGCGCTATCAACGGTGGTACCAAGACGTATCGCAGTCACAGCGTCCTGCAGTACGCGGCGCGACCGTTGATGCATGTGCACATCACCACAGGCAACCAAGGGAAGATGCAGGCGACTCCCTTCTTCACGCAGTTTGGCTAGCTGTTCACGCTGGCGGCCGTCGGCCAATAGTTCAACGGCAATCCACAGGCGACCACGAAAGGTTTCCCGCAGCCAGTGATCCTCGACATCCAGCGTGAAGCTCTGATCCGGCACCCACAGCGCAAGGCAATTCGGCAGCCCATTCTCGAAAGCTGCGCGCGCCAGCTCATAATCGCCTTTTTTGGCTGCCCGGCGCGCGTTTGTTATCAGCTGGCAAAGTGCCGCATAACCGTTACGGTTCTGCGCCAGCACCACGAGCTTGCGCCCGCTTTGCAGCTTAAGCTCTGAGCCAATGATCAGTTTTTTGAGCCCGTACTCCCTGGCAGCCGAGTGCGCACGAACGACACCTGACATCGAACATTCGTCAGTAATGGCAAGCGCTTCATAGCCAAGTCTTACTGCCGTTTCGACGAGCTCTTCGGGATGGGATGCGCCGCGTAGAAAAGTAAAGTTACTGAGCGCATGAAGTTCAGCATAGCGGCATTGCCGCTTACCCGAAGTAGCCATGCAGATACCAGCTCGGCGACTGTTTACGGCTGCGAAAAACCCACAGGTGAATCCCCGCTACATCCACCGCCGTGTAGTAATCGCGCGCAATACCGTCATTGTCCCACCAGCCAGTCTCGAGCCGTTCAGGGCCATCGAGCAACTGCAGGCGGCAGCCCTGGTGCAACGGATAAACACCTTCGGCGGGTAGTAACGCCGGCTCCGGCAGCATCCATAGCGGTCGCCTGACGTGCCGACTAACCTGTGACAACGTAGTGCTCGCCCAGTCTGACAACAGGCTTTGCGTGCGCCAGGCATATTGCGGTCGATGCTCGGCCACGGTATTCATCGAATACACCGACTGATCACCGATACGCGCAATCAGTTTTTCGCCAAGCTGAGTGACCGAGTAACGCCGTTTCTGTCCACGCTGCGAATCCTGAAACTGCAGATGCGCCGTTTCTGCCTGCATTGCCTGGGTCATGCCGCTCTGCAGGCGAATGGCAATAACCGCTTCCGACAGGACCAGCTGCTCGAAACGAATGCGCAATAACTCGAGCCATCGTGCCGCGGAACGGTCCGCGCTCGCACAGCCCAGGCGCAGCTCAGTTGCCGGTCCTTTCAGGTAAAAAAAACTGAAGCTCAAGCGTTGTGTACCCAGCTGCCTTGCCAGTAAAAACTGTTCGAGCGACAGCAATAGTTCTTCACAGATTTTAAGCAACAGTTCGCGGTCTGACTGTTCTTCTGTCATCTCATAATCGGCACAAAAACGCTCCGGTGCGCGCCAGGAATTTCGTGGATCCGGCAGGCAGCCGAGCGCACGATCAAGCTGCAAGACAGGCTCTGCACCGAAGCGCCTGACAAAACCCTCTCGTGGCAGGCGCAGGCAGTCACCAATGGTAGTAACGCCCATGCTGGTCAGCGATGCGCACAATCCTGCCGGCCAGTTGAGACAGCCCAACGGTAAATCGCGCAGCACACTTCGCACATTCTGTGTATCGCGAACACACGCGCGACGGCCCGCCCTGGCCAGCCAGGTTGCCGCCAGCGGCGTGGGTGCTATGGCCAGCGATGCGGTCAGCCCATGTTCTCGCAGGCCGGTGGAAATATTTTCACGCAACTGACGTAAACCACCAAACAGGCGCAGACTGCCAGCTATCTCCAGCAACAACACATCGCGAGCAGCGATACAGACGAACGACGAAAAGTGCTCCATCCAGGTAGCCAGCGCCTCAAGCGCCTGCTGCTCACGCACCGGGCTGCGCTCTTCAAGCTGCAGCGTGGGCAACAATGCCAAAGCCGCATTAGTCGACTGTCCCGCCATGACACCGGCCGCCTGTGCTGGTGCATCCGCAAGCAGGACCCGATGAATGCCCTGCTGCTCTTCGACAACAACGGTTGCGCTTTCACAAGAACGACAGGCCTCGAGCGGCAGGTTTGGCAGCCAGACACAAAACCAGAGCCGCCGCGCCGGCGTTGGCGTTAATGACAATGGTTGCGTGCGTGGTTCAGACTCGAGAAATGGCAATACCTGTTGCGACGCGGAGGGAGCCCGGACTGTGCCCCGTGCCTTGACGGGCGATTTCCATGCCCGCGCCATGGTTAAAGCAGGTCGTTAAGAACAGTCGGGCGTCCGCCGCGGCTTTTCAGTATGTGGACCGAGGTGCCCTGACCGTTGGTATGCAGCTCCAGTCGTAATGCCGCCGCAGACGGTTGCAGGCGCGCCTTCATTGGACGAAAAGCAATCGCCCAGCTATGGCCTTTCTCAGCAGCCAGTTGCAACCGCCGACTGGCCTGATCATCCAGCGTCTGTGGCCAGAAAAGCACGGCCGCACAGGTACCCGACGACAATGCCTGTTCGGCGGACCAGAGTATTTCGCTGGCATCCTTCGGCCGCACAATCAACATACGGGAAAGATCGATACCGCACTGCTGTAACGCAGGTGGATACGGTTGAAAAGGTGGCGCTACCCAGGCAATCCAGCCCGGTTCACTGTAATCCAGCTGCGACTCTTCGGAACTCAGGCGAGACAGCGCCGGCATCAACAAACGTAACTCGCCAATGCCGTACTGTTCTGTCAGGATTTCAGTTAGCGCATCGGGTGGCCAGCCGCCTCCCGGCAAGTGCCGGTCCAACTCCACATAGCCGCTGGATAACCCGGCTTTGCACTGTAGCGGATTGCGCCCCCGCCAGACGCGCGGGTTCTCCAGCAATTTGTCGAGTGACGATGACAAAACTCAATGCAACGGCATGCCGTCGCGGATAACACCGACAACAACACCTTCGATGACCAGGGATTGGTGCTTGAGGTCGACTTCAATGGTTTCGAAGTCTTCGTTTTCAGGCAGCAGTGATACGAGCGAACCCTTTTGCCGGTAACGCTTGACCGTGACTTCATCATCAAGACGCGCAACGATGATTTGCCGGCTGCGCACTTCAGGGGTGCGATGTACAGCAACGAGATCGCCATCGAGAATGCCGGCATTTTTCATACTCATGCCATGCACACGCAATAAATAATGCGGCTTCGGGCGAAAAAGCTGCGGATCGATTTTATAATGAGCCTCGATATGTTCCTGCGCCAGGATGGGGCTGCCTGCCGCAACCCGACCAATCAGTGGCAGACCCATCTGGTCACGCAACGAGTCTTTCAACTGAATGCCGCGCGACGCACCCGGCAAAAGGTCAAGTACCCCCTTGCGCTGCAGTGCGCGCAGATGCTCCTCGGCAGCGTTAGCCGACTTGAAACCGAGCTCACTGGCAATTTCCGCACGCGTGGGCGGCATACCGCTTTCAGCGATAAACTCCTGAATCATCTCGAGAATTTGCTTTTGCCTGGGGGTCAATTCGCGCATTTGAGCAGTTCCTGTATGGATTCACAGTACATGGGATTATATACAGTACTTCACCAAGTGCAAGCACCGCTATCGCTTCGCGCGCAAGGCGCGCTCCTACAAAGCGGCATTGATGGCCGCCGCTATCGCTTCGCGTGCTAAGGCGCGCTCCTACGCTGTCGCCAGGTACCGACAAAAGACAATAAAAACAGTAGTTTTCATTGCAGCTTCGGGCAGTTTGATAAATAATGCGCCTGCAGTTTTAGCTAACACTTGCAGTTTTCGCCAACAAAGGAAATTTCCAACATGAAAAAGACCGCACTCAGAGCAAGCGCACTTGCTCTTGTCGTCGCAATGGCCGCTGGTTGCGCAACCACAGGGCTGGATGATGTTAAAGCAACGGCCGACCGTGCCGCTGCTGATGCAGCCGCCGCAGCTTCCGCTGCTGAAGCTGCTCGCGCATCTGCCGACCGCGCTTCTCAGGCTGCTTCTGCTGCACAAAGCACGGCTGACAGAGCCATGTCTGCTGCAACAGAATCACAATCCTGCTGCGACGCTAACAAGGCAAGCATGGAACGCATGTTCCAGAAATCGATGTCTAAGTAAGACTCGGACTCGTTATTCGGACGCCGC
>CAZTQL010000060.1:0-15684 GCA_964615665.1 uncultured Woeseiaceae bacterium
GTGATCGACAGGGGTACAGAGCCGATGGTCGTCCGCATTTGGAGTTCACTGTCCTGCAGTAATACGTATAGATCGTTAATCTCAGGATAGGGTGGGACGCTAAGCTCGGCGACGGACAACCGGGTATGACCGAGCAGGCTGGGCAATGACAGCAGCTGATCGATCAGGCGAGCCAGCTCAAACGGCTCGCCCTCCGTGCGTGTGGCGCTAATGATCGTTATTCTTTCGGCTGAGTAGTCGTTCGGCCCGGTTGAAGTGGTGCCGATGGGCAGGGTAAGACCTTCGATGCTTATGGTTGTGCCTTTCTCGTGCACAAGTTCAAGGTAGCCGATGGTGGCATCGTTCGTCGTCAGAGCATCGAGTGATACGTCAGTAACGGCGATACCGTAATCTTGCAGTAGCGGATTCGACATGCGCTGAACAAGTGTGTTGCGCATGAACCAGACGACCAATACGAGGGTGGCGGCAACGCCTGCGGTAAGCATGATGGTCTTGCTGTATTTCATTGGTCTGGCACGATACATCGGTAGAAAAGGGAATCAGAGTACGTTCCTGTGGCGAGTACGACAACCGAGTGCCCACTCGGGTGCCTGAAGCAGGATCATCTACCGTCACTCAAGAGAACCTAACCCGCACTGACTTCGCCGAAGTAATCAAACTAGAGGAACAAGGCAATGGACTGGCTTATGGTCGCGGCGATTGTTGTTGCAGTTTTCATTAAGAGATTACCCACTGCTCCGAGATTGCTGAGATATTCAATGGCATCTATTTGGGGCGGTGACGCTGAGAACGGGGTCTGACCCCTATTTTGAACAGAAAAGGGGACAGACCCCAAGGGGGTCTGTCCCCTTATAACACTTGAGGATGTTACTCGGCCCGGTACACGACCTCACCCTCCAACAGGGTCATCTGGCACTTCATGTTCTTGATCGCCTCCGGCTCAGCCGTGTAGAGGTCGACGTCCCAGACTGCGATGTCGGCGTACTTACCGACTTCGATTGACCCAATCTTGTCTTCCATGAACATCTGGTGTGCTGCCCAGATTGTGAAAGAGCGCAAGGCCGTGCGCACGTCGACGGACTCGTCGCTGCCAAACGCATCTTTGCCATAGACACCAAGAAGTGGCTCTCGTGTGATCGATGACCAAATGCCGTAGCGGGCAGGAAAGGGCGTGACAAAGAAGTCTGAGCCACCTCCCCACTGAATCCCCCATTCCAGGAAACTGCGAAACGGGTTGAGCCGCTGACTTCGCTCGACGCCGAAATTGCCGGCGTAGGTGTCACCAATCCACCATGTGAAATTAGCCTGTGACTCGGGATAGCCGGCGTCGAATTTACGCTGCAACGTCGCCATTGTTTCCAGGGCATATTCGGATGGAATGTTGGCGTGAATGATCGAATGGCGCAGGCCCTGAACGGGATTGCGGATCAGTGCCGCCATCAGGGTCGAGACGGTCCAGTCGATGGCCCGATCGCCGATGGCGTGTACGCCAACGTGTAGGCCGGCATCGTGGTAGAACATGATCAGGTCGCGCAGCAACGTCGCGTCGATGGCCGGATAGCCACTGTTGCCCTCATCGACATTCGTGCGGTCCTTGTTCCAGTCCTCCCAAACCCACGCGGTTCGAGCACCGCCACTGCCGTCGGCAAATATCTTGATGCCACCGGAGATCAGACGATCGTCACCGTCAGATTCGTTGGGCCCTCCATAGGGTGCGATCAGCTCGACGAGATCGCGGGCACCTTCCAGTGTGTTTGCGGAACGCCACAACGCAAAAACGCGTACCGTCAGGTTGCCGTCGTCCAGAACATCGCGATAGGCATCCCAGGTACTCGTCGCATTGGCCGTGTCATAGCCAAGCGAACGACCGATGCCCGGATCCTTGACGCCCGTCATACCTTCGCGGTTGAACTCCCGTGCCATTACGCGGATCGCCTCACGCATTTGTTGTGGCCCGGCAGGCGGGATGTGCTTCGACACCAGCCCCATCGCGGTTTCCTTCAGCACGCCCGTGGGATTCCCATCGCGGTCGCGGTCGATAACGCCACCGGGCGGGTCCGGTGTGTCGCGATCGATACCAGCAAGGTTGAGCGCGGCGCTGTTGGCTACACCGTAGTGCCCCATCGTGTGTGCCAGCCACGCCGGCCGGTTCCCGGTCACCGGGTCGAGGTCGGAGGCCAGCACGTAGCGTCGCTCGGTCAGTTTGCCTTCGTCCCAGCCGCGGCCGAGAATCCATTCATCGGGCGCCGCAGTCGCATGCCGTTGGCTGACGAGATTGACCACGTCACCCACGCTTTTGACCATGGGGAAGCTGAGATCGATCTGGGTAAGCACGAGCAGGCCGCCATAGGAAAAATGCGCGTGCGTGTCCAGAAGGCCAGGTGTGGCGGTCAGACCCTGCAGGTCAATCCGATCCGTTTCTGGCCCCGCCAGCGCCAGAATTTCATCGTTGTCGCCCACAGCGATGATGCGGCCGCTCCGAATGGCGACAGCCGCGGCAACCGAGTCTTCCGCATCCACGGTCAGGATGTTGCCATTGATGAGAATACGGTCCGCCGTAGGCGCATCGGCCCAGGCGACATTCAAAAATGAGGCAAGCAATGCAACCAGGACAATTCGCTGCATTAAATACATCCGTCAATTTGCCGAGATCGCAATCATACAGCAACGAATAACGCCTTTCGGGCTGAGGAAATTACGTATTCCGGACCTGGCAGCAGCGGGAGGACAATCGACCGGTTAGAATTCTCGTCTTAAAGAGTGAGGAGTCGATATGAAGCCCGGTAGCTGTATTCACAATAGTCCGCTGGCCCTCGCGATCGCTGGAATACTCGCCAGTACCAGCCCGCAGGTATACGCACAGGTCGACGACGAAGCCGATTCGCTCGAGGAAATTGTCGTCACAGCGTCCCGCCGCGAGCAGAATATTCTCGATGTGCCCTATAACATCTCAGCCATATCCGGCGAGGAGATAGAGGCCTCAATGACTCTCGACAATGCGGAACTGCTGCGCTCGGTACCTGGCGTCGGCCTGGTCGATTCGGGTCCGCGCAATGGCGCTCAATTCAACAGCATTCGTATTCGCGGCATTAATGTCGATGGTTCAGCGTTTGGCGATTACGCCGTGTCATCCGTTGCTACCGTCGCGACGTATGTTAACGACACGCCGGTCTTTGCCAATCTGGCACTGATTGACCTGGAACGGGTTGAGGTTCTCAGGGGGCCGCAAGGCACGCTGTACGGTTCAGGCGCGCTCGGTGGCACCGTCAAGTACCTGATGCGTGAGCCCCAGTTTGACGCTACTGATGGCAGCGTCGGCACCGTGTTTACGAACGTTGATGGTTCGAGCGATATCGGCTACGGCGTTACCGGTGTGCTCAATGTCCCGGTTAGCGACACGTTTGCGATCCGCGCCAATGTGTACTGGCGCGACTATCCGGGTGTTACCGATTACGTCAGCTTGTATGAACTCGATGCGAACGGTGTCCCCCCGGCACCAAATGGCATCTTTGCCAGGGGTTACGACTCCACCAACTACGTGTCTGAGAAAGATGCCGACACGTTCGAGAGCCTGTATACACGCTTCAGTGCGCGCTGGCAGCCCAATGAGAGATTCGACGCCGTCATTACTTATATTCACCAGGACGACGATATCGGCGGCCGACGTCAGCAGACCGACGGGCTAAACGGTCTTGGCGAGTCCTACAGTGATTTCGAAAATGGTGCCGTGATCCGCGAACCGTACGAACGCGACATTGATTTTGGAGCGGCGGAATTGGACTTTGATTTCGGCTTCGCGACATTGACCTCCGCAACGTCGTATTACGATAACAACGGTGGCAGCGATTCGGACAACACGGGGTTTTATGCCAATAATTTCGCCAACTTCTATTATTTCTATCCCCGGCCGCTGTATACGGCCGTCAGGACGTTCGAGGATGAGGCGCTGGTGCAGGAACTTCGGCTAGTGTCGAACGGCGAAAGTGATGTTGACTACGTGGTTGGAGCGTTCTACCGGGATCAAAAGCGTGCTTCGACGCAGGTCAGCGACCTGGTCGGTTTCGAAGCGTGGGCAGACGCCGCGTTTTTCCCTGGCGACTTCGTGTCAACTGACAACGTGTTTACCTATAAGAGGGCTGAGGAATACAGTGACTTTGCGTTGTTCGGTGAAGTTACCTGGCATGCGAGCGACCGCCTCCATCTGACCGGCGGCGTGCGCTATTTTGACAACGACTCTGACATTTCTACGTTCGTGCGGGTCGGTGCGTACGATAGCTTCGCTGGCGCAGTATCAACGCCGTTCTCGAGCAGTGAGGACGATACGATCTTCAAGTTCAACGTCGCGTACGATTATGGCGACGATGATTTGCTCTACGCGACGATTTCCGAGGGCTACCGTCGCGGTGGCAATAATGGTGTGCCGACAATTGGGCGGTTCGAGAATGACCCGGGCTGGGTCGTCTACAATTCCGATACGGTTAACAACCTGGAGCTCGGCATCAAGGGCACCTGGGCCGACATACGCTACGACGTCAGTGTCTTCTCCATGGATTGGGATGATCCGCAGTTCAATACGTCTGCTCCCAATGGTTCATTCTTCGCCGTGGTTAACGGCGAAGAGGCAGAAACCAGCGGGCTGGAACTGCAGCTCAGTGGCCCGATCGGCAACCAATTCCGCTATGCACTTGGCTACGCGTATGTCGATGCGGAAGTATCGGCGGACATCTTCACGCCAATCAATATATTTACGGGAGACCCGGATTTTGTTGCTGCATCCGGGACGCCGCTACCCGGCATCGCGGAGAACTCGGTGAACCTGGCGCTGGAGTACACAACGACTCTGACCGAAGCATTGGGCTTGACGTTGCGGACCGACGGGTTCTATCAGTCGAAAACCCAGAACACGCTGGATCCGAGTATTCTCCAGGCCGGCGCTTTTTCAGGTTTTTCGATCTGGGATCTGAGCGCCACTGTTGCAGCTGAACAATGGTATGTCGCTCTCTTCGCCAAGAATATTTTCAACGAAGAGGGTACGACAGGTGCGTTTACACCGGAGGCGTTCGGCACTGTTCCTGGTGCTGAGTTCTATGGCAGCTCGGCCAGGCAATTCAGGGCTCTGCCAAGGACGATTGGCGTATCACTTAACTACAATTTCTAGTTGAGTCGGATTCAGGATCTGCTTCGGCAAGCGCGGGAGTTCCAGCGACGGTCGGACTTTGCCGCGATGGCGGAGAAGGCAGCGCACGCGCTGGAGTTGCAGCCGCAACGCCTCGACGTGCTTTTCTTGTGGGCCGAAGCACTGATATGCGCGGGGCGTATCGCTGACGCACGCGAACAGCTGAGCGACATCGGGCGCAGGGCTGGCAGCGATGCCGCGGCCTGGAACCAGCTGGTGTTATTCCATACTCAGCTTGGCAGGCTTCGCGAAGCGTATCGCTGTGCCAAACAGCTGGAGTCGTTGCTTCCAGACTCGCCGGATGCCTTGTTCACTGTGGCGAGTGCAGCCACCGCCGTCGGTCGATTCGATGATGCACAGCTGCTGCTGGACAAGATCATCTCGACCGATCCCGGGCAGGCAGAGGCATACTACGCGCTTGCAATGCTCCGGCGGCAAAGCCCGGATGCGAACCACATTGAGGAGCTGGAGCAGCGTCTCGCCGCAACGCCGAAGGGTGCACCCGGGGAGGTACCCATTCGATATGCGCTCGGAAAAGAGTATGAAGACCTCGAGCAGTACGACAAATCATTCACTCACTTTGCACGAGGCGCAGCGGCTCGGCGCTCGCGTCTTTCATACGATGTAGCGACGGACATTGCGGCTATTGATGAGATCACTGCAACGTTTGATGGCGCGTGGCGGGACAGGTCTGCTGCAGGAGATACAATTCAGGGCCCCGTTTTCGTGCTCGGCTTGCCGCGCAGTGGCACTACGCTGGTTGACCGGATTCTGGATGCCCATCACGACGTGACGAGTCTCGGTGAATTGAATGATTTCGCCTATGCCGTGATGCGAGCCGGTGGTCCAGCGGCAAGCAAATCCGCGTTGATCAAGAATGTGGCCGCGGCCGATCTCAACAAATTAGGTAAGGGGTACTGGAATGCGATGCAGGGCTACGGAGAGTCGGCACCTTTCCTGATCGACAAGACCCCGGCAAATTACCTCTACCTGGGTCTGATCATGCAGTCGTTGCCGGCTGCGCGCATTGTTCACGTGCGTCGTCACCCGATGGCAAGCGGTTATGCGATGTTCAAAGCACTGTTTCGCATGGGGTATCCGTTTTCCTACGATCTCGAACAGACCGGGCGCTACTACGCCGCTTACCATCGACTGATGGAGCACTGGCGTCACGTCTGGCCGCAGCGAATTCTGGATGTCGACTACGAGGCATTAGTCGATGATCAGGAAACAGTCAGTCGCGCCATCATTAAATATTGTGGTTTGCAATGGTCCGACGCCTGTCTGACCTATCACGAGAATGTGACACCAACCGCGACGGCCAGCGCAACCCAGGTCCGAGAACCGGTGTACAAACACGCTCGCGACCTTTGGAGGCGGATTGAACCTCAACTTGAGCCACTCGCTCGAGTCCTTAAAACGGAAGGTATAGAAATATGATCACGAACAGTTGCATCCGCATGGTGATGGCGGCATTGCTGCTCTCGATTCTCGCCGCATGTGCTGGTATGCCGAAGAGTGGCCGTTATCTAACGGCCGAATACCTGACCGGTACCGATGCGCACGAACAGCCTCTGCCATTGCTGGAATTTGCCGAACCACTCGGCTCACAGACTGCGGAAGGCGAGTTCACCGGTGTCTTGAAACTGCTGGGTCCGGATCAGCATGGAGCATTGCAGGCCATTCATGACCCCTTTGAAATTGTCGGGCAGTACGCCGGCTCGATCGGGCATCTGCCTGCTTTTGAGTTTGAGTTCGTTCAGCGCGATACGGATCTTGTTCCAATACGGCGCGGCGTCATAAGAACAGAACATCCCTACTGGGAATATATCTTGCAGCCTGGTCGTGTGTGGAGAGAGTCTGGCGATAGCTCGTGGTCACGCGTTGCTTTGCCCTTTTCTTTGCAGGAGCGCGGCGCAAACTGTACGCACAATGGCCTGTTCACCTGGCTCTTTGATAACGAGGGCAACGTGTCCCGCGTTGCGTATCAAATCAGCAGCGAGACTTGCGGTTACTTCAAGCTCGACATGTGGGGGGTCATCCCTGCTGCGTTCGAGCCAGGCGATGTTTCAGGCGCAGATGCGGCGATACGCCGGCTGGATGCACATCGTGCGGCTCGACTCCCGGTAAAACCGATCGCCATGCTTGCCGCGGACTATCCTGGCGTCGACCCGACGAACATCGGCGCTGTGGACGGCGTGAAGCCCGAGGACATGACGGTATACGGACTACTCGTCGACGGCGTGCACTACCGCAGTGGTTGTGCCACACGCCACGGGTCTTATCCGTACTGTGACTCGTTGCCATTGCCGTCTTACTCGACGGCGAAATCAATATTCGCGGGCCTTGCACTCATGCGCATGGAGAAACGCCATCCCGGAATAGCGGGCCAGAGCGTGAACTCGCTGGTGCCGGAATGTGCTGCAGAGCAATGGGGTGATGTCAGTCTCGAAGATGCGCTGGACATGGCTACCGGTAGCTACAAGGAAAATGGCTACGAAGTTGACGAAGACAGCGTGCCGCATGTTCAGTTTCTGGAGGAGGATTCGCACGCGAAGAGGATCGACTTTGCCTGTAATCATTTTCCGCGCCGTGTGGACCCCGGGACTGAATGGGTCTATCACACGTCGGATACTTATCTGCTGGGGACCGCCCTGACTAACTACGTGTCGCAACGGCACGAGTCCAGTATCGACTTTTACAAACACGTCATTGTCGAACCGATTTGGAGCAAATTGAATCTGAGCCCGCTCCTCGACGACACCAAACGTACTTACGATGAACGCGCCCAACCGTTTGCCGGTTATGGTTTGACCTACGAGACTGACGATATCGTCAGGATTGCGCACTGGTTGAACACACAGAACGGTGAACTGGATGGAGAGCAGATCTTCGACGAGAGGATGCTTTCCGGCGCGCTGCAGCGCAACGCCGATGACCGCGGTCTCGTTCCTGTTTACTCCAGCCTTCGTTACAACAACAGCTTCTGGGCATTCAATGCGGCAGAGACGCTCGGCTGTGGTGCGGAGCTGTGGGTACCGTTCATGAGCGGTTACGGTGGCATCACGGTGGCGATGTTCCCGAACGATACGGTTTACTATTATTTCTCAGACGGTTACGTGCACCGCTGGGCATCGGCTGCAGTAGAAACTCATAAGATCAGCAGACTTTGCGAGTGAGCGAGGTGTCGGCAAGCGCATTCGTCAGGGTCATCAATCGACGCCAGGTTCTCGCCCTTGCGTTTGGCGCCATGGTGGGCTGGTCATGGGTTGCACTGACCGGGGTTTGGATCGCAAACGCAGGAACTCTGGGTGCCATGCTCGCATTTCTCGTGGGCGGTGGCGCATTGATATTCGTCGGCCTCACATACGCAGAACTTGCTGCGGCGATGCCCTTGGTCGGTGGTGAGCATGTCTACTCGGCCCGGGCGCTCGGAAGGACCGCTTCGTTCGTGTGCACCTGGGCGATCCTACTGGGCTACGCGTCTGTCGTCGCTTTCGAGGCAGTCGCTTTGCCGACGGTGCTCGAGTACCTGGTACCCGGATTCAGCCAAGGCTATTTGTGGACAGTCGCCGGATGGGACGTCAATGCGACCTGGGTAATGACGGGCGCGCTTGCAGCGATCGTCATGATTGTCATCAATGTTCTTGGTATTCGGACTGCTGCCAAGGTCCAGGTCCTGGTCGTCGTAATTGTGCTCGCCAGCGGTGTCGCGCTGATGTCGGGCGCCGTCATCGCCGGTGATGCCAGTAATCTGGCACCGAGGTTTACCGGCGGCCTCGCAGGCATTCTGTCGGTGTTGGTCATGGTTCCCTTCATGTTCGTCGGCTTTGACGTGATTCCCCAATCGGCGGAAGAGATCGACCTGCCTTTTGCCGAGATCGGCCGACTACTTGTCATTTCGATCGTGTCCGCGATTATTTGGTACGCGCTCGTCATCGGCGCCGTCGCACTCAGCTTGTCGGACTTGGCCACGAGCTCGTCATCGCTGCCGACAGCCGATGCGGCCACCGCGCTATTCGGCGGCAGTTGGGCGGGCAAGTTACTCGTACTCGGTGGCATCGCCGGCATCCTGACCAGTTGGAATGCGTTTCTGATTGGCGGAAGCCGCGCCTTGTACGCGCTGGCAAAGGCCGGGCAGGTGCCAAAGACGTTTGCGGCACTGCACCCGAAATTCCGTACACCACACCGCGCAATACTGTTGGTTGGCGGTCTGGCGGTCATTGCGCCGCTCTTCGGGCGGCCGGCGATGGTCTGGCTTGTCGATGCGGGTGGGCTTGGCATTGTCACGGCATACGCGATGGTGGCGCTGTCGTTTCTCGTATTGCGCGCCCGGGAACCGGACATGGAACGGCCGTACCGCGTCAGGAATGGTAAGCCAGTCGGTTATCTCGCGCTTGGGCTGTCGATTGCATTCGCCTCACTGTATCTACCGTGGAGCCCGGCGGCACTGATCTGGCCGTACGAGTGGCTGATCGTCATCGGTTGGTGTGTCCTGGGCCTGCTCTTCCATTGGCTCTCACACGACTGACTGCAGTAACAAAAAGGGGACAGACCCCAAGAAGGGGGGTCTGTCCCCTTTTTACCGAATTTAAACGACCTAAAGGGGTCAGACCCCTTTTTACCGAATTGCAAGCCCTCTTGCTCCGTCGAGACGCATGTCGGACGCGCTGATGCACTCGGACGCACTGCCAAGTAGTATTGTCTGTCAGCTCGGCGGAGAATTTCGATGGCAATAAAGCGTGCTCTGGTGGTAGACGACTCGAAGTCGGCGCGGGTCGCACTGAAAAAACAGCTCCAGATACACAACCTGTCCGTGGAAATGGCGAACTCGGGAGAGGATGCGCTCGACTTTCTCACATCGCGCATGGTCGACGTCATTTTCATGGACCATGAAATGCCAGGCATGAACGGCTTCGAAGCCGTCAGGGCGATAAAGAGCAATCCGCGTACGGCCATGATCCCTGTGATGATGTACACGTCGAGAGGCGGCGAGCTTTACATCAGTCAGGCGCGCGCGCTCGGCGCCGTCGACTTGCTGCCGAAGCAGACCGAACCCGGTGTGCTGTTCAATATGCTGCTGAAGCTCGGTCTCGTTACCGATCGCCGCACGGGCTTGAGAGAAACTGATGACGACGGAGCCGCCCTGGAACAAGACGGCGCCGGCACGCAAGATGTCGAGCGCGACGAGAAGCCAATCGGTATGGAATTATCGGGATTGCTCGCGCGCATCGTGGAAGACCAGTACCTCGAACTCCGCTCGGAGCTGAAAAGTGGCTTTGGCTATTTTGCCGGGCAGGTCGCGAGCGAAATCCACGATCGGCAAAAGGCCGAGCAGGAGGCGCAGCCGCCCAGACCTGCGACCCCAGCCGTCTGGCCTTTGCTGAGCGGTGCGCTCGCCATCGCCCTCCTATCGCTGACGTGGCTGTCCTTTCACGTGCGCACGGAGCGCGACGCGGCGAGAGAAGACCTCGCCCTGCTGACGACGACTGCCACGCGCGAGCAGCAAACGTCGATGGCGCGCGAAGAGCAGCTCGCGAGCAATATCAGCGAGGAACGGATGCGCTCGGAGTCGGCGGTTCGCGATCTGCTTGACGCCCTTGCCTGGTCGATAAACCAGGCTGGCATCGTGCCCTACGGTCAACCTCACCTGAACGACGCTAGCGCCTATCAGCTGAGAGAACTGCTCTGGCAGCTGTCCAATGCTGAATTCACCGGTACCGTGCGCGTCGAGGCCCATCTCGGCGAGTTTTGTCTGGTCAGCGACAGCACGGGTGCTTTCCGGCTCGCGGATTCCGACGCAAGTCTCGCGACCTGCGCGTTCCTTGGCCATCCGCTCGATAATTCAAATCTGCTGAGCGACCGACAGACGCCGGGCTTCGAGAGCTTCCTCGCCGCGTCGCCATTTATCGAAGGCTCCGGAATCGAACTCGAAGTCATCGCCAGGCAGCGCGTCGATTCGGTCCCGCGGGTGCCGTATCCTATCGAGCCGGTTACTGCCGGCGAATGGAATCGCATCGCCGCAGAGAACAATCGCGTGGAAGTCTCGCTGCTGGAATCTGAATGACGCCGCAGCCGTGCGACAGACGCGCATAGCGCGCCCGAAGGGTGAGCTCGCGAAACGAGCGAGTCCAGCCAACTTTATAAAACAGGCATCCCGCCCAGCAGAAGATGAAGCACGCCGACAATCAAGCAGATCAGGCCGATGGTTTGGCTGCTGCCTTCGAGTTTCGCCAGCTTCTCTTCGTGTTTCTGTATCACCGCTTGCCGGGACAACGAGCTTTTTGCCGCAATAGCGCCGCCTGCGAGAGCCGCGATCTGCGGTAAACCATCGCCGACGATCGGGCGCAGCGCCACGAAATCGAGTACAAAATCAACAATCGCCAAACCGATTACAAGCAGACCGAGGGTGCCGGCCTTTTCTCGTAGTGCGTCGACTACTCTGGCGAGCGGGGTTACCTTTTCCTTGAGCGTACTTGCGGTCAAAACCATTCCGATACAGATCAAACCTAAGGACAGTAAGATTCGCAACAAGAGGTGTAGCGCGCCACGGCCTTGGCTTGGCGCGTCCTGCACGGATTCCTCGGCACTCACTTGAGCGTCTCTGGTAGCGGAAGGTGTTCTTTGTGCCTCAATATCCGCGGTTTGCGACTCTGCTTCGGCCTTACGCTCCGCGACCGAGGCGTCCGCTGCGGCTTCTCTTGCGGCCTTTGCTTCTTCGTATTCCTTTCGCCGCTCGGTTTGTGGATCCACTGCAGCGACATACGGGCCCGAAAACTCCGGAAATGGCTCACCCTTTTTCGGTACTTTCTTTGCGAACGCCTTGGGTAATCCTAATCCATGAAACGCACCATCTCGTACGAATTCTGGTGTCAGGCGTCCATCGACACTCGATCCGCCATCCGGAATACTCATTTCGATAATCTGTGCAAAGGGATGGAGAGTAATGTGTTCGGGAGCCGCATCCCAAGGCTTGATTTTGCCGGCATCGGTCACTTCAAACGTCCAGCTACGAAGGGTTTCGCCGTTGACGATCCACTCCAGATCCCAACGCCCAGGGTAGTCGTTAAGTGCGACAAGTCCCGGTCGCGGTTCTGATTGATAGGTGATTGAGCCTGAGGCCTGCCTGATCACAAGTTCACTCGCATCATCTCGCCAGGTCAGCGGGAGGACCGCCTCATAGGTTGCAAATCTGATGGTCTCCTTGTATTCGGCCCCAAAATGGAACTCTTCGGTATTGCGGTCCGTGTGCACAGCCCAGATTTGTCGTACCTGGTCATTGACCACTTGCTGTTGATCAGGTCGGGAGCCCAGATTTAGCGGTTCGCCGTCGACCTTCACACGCAGTCGACCATTGATCCAGGTTTGCCCACTGACTGTTTCACCCGCTTTCCTGCCTTCCCGCGGTACTGTGTGCCAATAAATCACCACGGAATTGCGCATGCCGCCACCGCCAAGATAACCGGGGAAGCCCTTAGGCCGCAGGTGCACAAACGACCAGGCCGCATCGCCGTGGCGATTCAGGTAATAGTGGGGGCCATCGGTTAATGCATTGGCGCCAACTCCTCGAACGCGATGGGCGGCGCGTACGTCCAGTTTGTACTCACGAGCCAGAAATTCCTTTTGCGTTGCGCCGTCGATGTAGAAGATCTCGAGATCATAGATACCAGTCCCGACGATCTTCTGCTTCCAGTTGACGAGCGACTCCTGGGATATCATCCGTAGCGATTTGTCCCAGTCGAAACCCTCACGTCCAGGGTATTTTTGCTTACCTTCTTCGCGTAACGAACCCAGCTCCGTCCCATCCTTGCTGATCACAAGCCTGAAGGCACTTCTCTGGGGGGTGTCCCCGAACATGCGAAACTGATATTGCAGTCGCCAGCCCTGATCTTTGGGCTTGCCCTCAACCAATATGCTGTCCTCGGACAGGTCGAACCATGTGAATGCGTCGTCCCAGATTAGACCCGCTGGGAGCTCTCCAAACGCCGGGGCGGTCACAAGGCAAGCAACACACGAGAGCAAGAGTCGTCGAATCCACATATTATTCATCCTTGCCAGTCAGCCGTCGGTGTATGTGTACTAAATGATCGCGCTACTACCCGCGATCAGATGCAGCAGCCCGGCGACGATTGCAGCCAATCCGATATAGGACGCGTTATTGTCGAGCAGGGCAAAACGGGCTTCCTGCTTTTCCAGCATTTCCGCTGTCTTTGCCGCTTGTTCCGCAGCGCCCCCTTGCACGCTCGTTAGCCGCTCTTTGAGCGCACCGCGCGACAAGACAATGCCGGCGGCCAGGGCCAATAGCTGCGGTAGACCATTCGCAATAAGAGGTCTTAGATAAAGTAGATCTACTAGCAGACTAACGATGCCCAGTCCGAGAAGCCCCCAACCAAGTATCGTGCCGAAAGGGCGTAATCCATCGACAATGGATTTCGCTGGCGCGACTTTTTCTGAAAGAAATGGTCCTGCCAATACGACGCCACCACCAACCAGAGCGAAGCCAAGCAACAGACGGATCCAGAACGGCAGACCGCTGGAATAGCGAGCCTCGTTTTGCGCGTCCTCCATCGCGTCACTGTAGCCTTCCTTCATGCGCTCCACTTCAGCCATGGCTTTGGCTTTTTCACTCTCGACCAGATCTGCAATCTCCGCCTGCCTGGCTTCATGATCTGCTTGGCGTTTATCGTCGTCCGCGGCACTGGCCTCCCGTCCGGCCTGGAGTTGCGCCTGGCGCTGAGCTTCGGCCGAATCGCGTTCTGCGCTGTCGGCGGCCTGATCCGCCGATACCCGATCTTTTACGGCCTGACGACGCGCGCGATCTGCCGCGCCAGCTTCTTCCGGTTCGACACGGGGCCCCGAGAATTGTGGAAACGGATTGTTTTTGCGCGGTACATCGTCGGTTAGTGAGCGTGGCAGCCCCAATCCATAGAACGCGAAATCGTCCACGAAATCCGCTGTCAACCGACTATCGACGCTTGATCCGTCAGAGGGTATAGCCATTTCAACCAAGTGCGTTCTTGCTGGAAACGTCAATTCGGCATCGGACTCGTCGTCGTGTGGTTGTATTAGGCCGTTGTCGCCTACTGTGAATTGCCAGGTTCGGATCGTCTCACCGTTGGCCACCCAATTGAGCACCCAGTCGCCGGGGTGATCGTCCAGCGCAACATAGGACTCCACCCGCTGTTCCGTTGGCCCCCATGTTAGGGAAAAGTTCAACAGGTAGCGCGCGAACCCCAACGGTTCTCGATTTTCTGTGCCTCGATGATATTGCTCCGCATAGCGGTCCGTGTGAATCACGATTTCGCTGTTTCTGAGCGTAACGTAGACTGCGTCTTGAAACCTCAATTCCGGGTGTGTGAGCTTGATGGCCTCACCGTCCACTTCCGCTGTCAAATAGCCCACGGTACCCGCGATCCGGCTCCCAGAACTTGTTTCAACATTCGACAGAGACAGATCGTCATCTCTCACCAAGTACACCAAGGCCGACACCCAGTTACGTTGCGAGAACATTCCGGTGTTATTGGCGCCAGTGACCCCCGGCCCTCCACCTTGGCCGCCCTTGAATCCGTCATAACTGCCCAGGTAACTGCCTTCATCGCCCTGGCGTTGGGAGATGATGGCATCCTTGATATTGCCGTGGTGGTTTACGTAATAGTGCGGCGGGTTAATGAAACGTAACTGGTGCTGGCGATGGACCTTTCGAATATCCAACTTGTATTCGCGCGCCAGATACTCTTTGTCAGTCGCGCCGTCGACATAGTAGAGCGCGACATCGTAAACACCATCGCCAATGATCAGATCATCCGCGACCTGCGACTTTCGTAGTGCTAACCATTTCCCGGCATTGAGGTTGCTGTCGGAATGGCCCTGCGCCTCGCTGCGGCGCACGTCTGCGAGCGTTTTTCCATCCTTCGAGACTATTGTTCGAGCCGCGCTAAATGCAGGAATGTCGCCTACGAATCGGACTGTGTACTGGAGGGACCATCCCCGGTCCGTAGCTTTGCCGTCAACCGGCTCATCGACACTCTTTACGCTGAACCAGGTATATCCGTCGTCCAGAATAACGCCATCGGGTAGATCTGCGCGGGCTGGCGTGGTGGCAAGAACGGATGCAATCAAGAGCATCCGGGCGGTCATCCCAAATCGAAATAACATCATTTCCCCATACCTGTTTTTCTTGTTATCGACCAACCTTAGCTCAGTTGGGGTGCTCTCGCAAAAGGTACAGACCTTGCGCGCGGATCCGCTGGGACTGGTAATTGGGGGTCGAACCGAGGTTTTTCAGGTAACTGCGGTTCGACCCCTATTCCTCTGCTGCCAGTGTCGATGGGGACAGACCCAATTGGGTCTGTCCCCTTTTTCATCAAATCGCGCATCTCAAAGGTAAAGCGATTCGAGAAACGATGAAGTAACATTGGCCTATAACTTTGCGGAATCGATAGTGGAGAAAAACAATGGCGGATTTTGACGGCAAGGTAGCATTGGTTACGGGTGGCGGTGTTGGAATA